>JBDLSY010000132.1:0-3510 GCA_039805985.1 Pseudomonadota bacterium
CCAGGACACGCTGACTTTGGCGGTGAAGTTGAACGCGTATTGTCTATGGTGGATTGTGTCTTGCTATTGGTTGATGCAGTTGAAGGCCCTATGCCGCAAACTCGCTTTGTAACTAAAAAAGCATTGGCTTTAGGCTTAAAACCGATTGTAGTAGTCAATAAAGTGGATCGCCCTGGTGCGCGTGCTGAATTTGCGGTCAATGCAACGTTTGAATTATTTGATAAGTTAGGTGCAACTGATGACCAATTAGATTTTCCAGTGATTTATGCCAGTGGTTTAAACGGCTATGCGGGTGATAATGCTGATGTTCGTAGTGGTAATATGGACTATTTATTTCAAACAGTCATTGACCATGTGCCTGCACGTCCTGATACCTCGGCAGAACCCTTTCAACTACAAATTTGTTCATTAGACTACTCTAGTTATGTGGGACGTATTGGGGTAGGCCGTATTTCACGTGGGACTGTAAAAACAGGTCAATCTGTCACTATGTTAAAAGGTGACGGCACACCAGGGGTCACTCGTAAAATCAATCAAATTTTGACATTTGAAGGGCTTGAACGGGTTATTACGCAAGAAGCTCATGCGGGTGATATCGTATTAATTAACGGCATTGAAGACATTGGTATTGGTGTAACGCTGTGTGACCCAAGTAAGCCAGAAGCTTTACCTATGATTGCCGTTGATGAACCAACACTTGTAATGAATTTTATGGTAAATACTTCCCCACTTGCGGGTCGTGAAGGCAAATTTATAACCAGTCGTCAAATTAAAGACCGTCTATATAAAGAGTTAAATACCAATGTTGCATTGCGGGTGTCTGAAACTGACGATGATACTGTGTTTGAAGTCGCGGGGCGAGGTGAATTACATTTAACTATTTTAGTTGAAAATATGCGTCGTGAAGGCTATGAATTGGCTGTAAGCCGTCCAAAAGTCGTATTCCGTGATAATAATGGTGTGCGTGAAGAACCTTTTGAGGCCTTATCTGTTGATGTTGAAGATGACAATCAAGGTGCGGTTATGCAAGCATTGGGTGAGCGAAAAGGTGATTTACAAAATATGGAATCTGATGGCCGTGGACGCACACGTTTAGAATACCGTATTCCTGCCCGTGGTCTAATTGGTTTTCAAACCGAGTTTATGAGTATGACACGCGGTACTGGTTTACTATCACACATTTTTGATGGTTATTCACCTGCTAAGGAAGGTTTAGTAGGCGAGCGTCGCAATGGTGTGTTAATTAGTCAAGATGATGGTGAAGCCGTCGCCTATGCTTTATGGAAATTGCAAGACCGAGGCCGTATGTTTGTATCACCTGGTGAAGCATTGTATGAAGGTATGGTAATTGGTATCCATAGCCGTGACAATGATTTAGTGGTTAATCCGATTAAAGGCAAGCAGCTGACCAATGTGCGTGCTTCTGGCACTGATGAAGCAGTACGCTTAGTTCCGCCGATTGCGATTAATTTAGAATATGCCGTTGAATTTATTGCTGATGATGAATTAGTAGAAGTAACGCCTAAAAATATTCGAATTCGTAAGCGTCATTTGAAAGAAAATGAACGCAAAAAAGCCAGCCGTTAAGCGTTATTTTTTTTGATTTTTTTATCACCTAAATTGAGGTGTGCAGTCACACAGACATGCGCGTTATAAATTATAAGGTGTAGGTGTGTGTTTTTTCTAACAAAAAGATACATACCGAACATCTTGTAATGTCTTATTTAAGTAGTTCTAACTGCCCATAATTTACCACAACGGTATTCAAATTTCCAGTTATCATGTTGGCAACGCAGGGTATTACCCGTTCTAGCATTAAGTTGTTGAATCATGGCATAAAGCCTTGCCTTACTGGCTGGTTTACACCTTAAATGTGCTAACCAAGCGCGTAAAAAACTTGCTTGTATCGCTAAATCGTGTCCGTGACTTACGGCTAACCAGTCTATTCCTTGTTCTTGAGAAGGCGTAGATGTTTCTAAAAAATAAGCTTTTAAGCTATTAAGTGCCAATGCATATTCAGTATTAGCATACTCTTGTGCCAGTTGTGCAAACCGTAGCAGGCTGGATAAAGCCCGTGGTTCCACCTGTTCAAGCACTGGCCATACACTATGGCGTATGGCATTGCGTCGCAAAGATTCATCAGTATTAGAGGAGTCCTCTATCCATTTTAAATGATGCTCTACCGCATAATTTAAAATATCTTTACGTGTCACTGATAGCCACGGACGTAGCCACAAAACACCCTTGACGTGTCGCATGGCTGGCATACCGATACCGCTTAAGCCTGTACCGCGACATAAATTTAATAAAACAGTTTCAGCTTGGTCGTTTGCATGGTGTGCAAACAATAATGTTGCAACGCCATGTTGTTTACACAATTGTTCTAAAGCATGATGACGCGCATTGCGGGCAGTATTTTCTAAATTAGGCATATTGTTAGACAAACCTTGAATACGGACTGTATCAAACTGTGCATTTAAATGAATAGCCGTATCGCGTACAGTATTGCCCCAATTGGTTGAATCAACGTGTATACCGTGGTCAATATATAAAGCCCAAATTTTAGACTGATTATCCATTATATGTTTAGTCAGTAAATATTGCTTTGTTACTGTACAAATCGCGTGTAACAAAGTAATAGAGTCCAAACCCCCAGAGCAAGCTACCGCTATAGGGGTTTGTAAGTCTTTTAAAAAAGATAATGATAATAGTAAGGCGTTCAATGTTAAATAATAAGTTAAACAGTAATTAGTGCTAAATTATTAATAAATTAAATAATTTTAAATTTACCATACGCCATTAAACGGTCATGGCGTTGCTTGCATAATTCATTGGGTGATAATAGTTGTAAATCAGTTAAAACGTCTTGTAATGTTTTGCCCAATTCTTTAAACATGAGGTCTGGGTCACGGTGTGCCCCCCCAAGTGGTTCGCTGACTATTTTATCAACCAATCCTAAAGTTTTTAATTTTTGTGCAGTTAAACCTAATGCCTCAGCTGCATCGTTGGCACGGGCGGCACTTTTCCATAAAATACTCGCACAGCCTTCGGGAGAGATGACTGAATAAGTTGAGTGTTGCAGCATTAATAAGCGGTCACAGACTGCGATAGCTAAAGCACCACCTGAACCGCCCTCACCGATAATTGTGCTAATAATAGGCACATTTAACTGTGGCATTACATATAAATTATGTCCAATCGCTTCACTTTGTCCGCGTTCTTCTGCATCAATACCTGGATACGCCCCTGGTGTATCAACAAAAGTAAAAATGGGCAGTTTAAATTTATTGGCCAATTGCATTAATCGCAATGCTTTACGGTAACCTTCTGGTTTAGTCATACCAAAGTTACGCAAGGCACGTTCTTTAGTGTCACGGCCTTTTTGATGCCCTATCACCATACAAGATTGACCGTTAAAGCGTGCCAAGCCACCGACCATTGACAAATCATCGGCAAAAGCACGGTCGCCGTGTAGCTCTTGAAAATCAGTAAATAAATTATCAACATAGT
>JBDLSY010000133.1:0-3367 GCA_039805985.1 Pseudomonadota bacterium
GTATTTATGTTGTTTTAGACCGTCCTTTTGAACATACTATTTTAGCAAAGCGTTCTGTAAATAATAATACAGAGATTGATTTTTCTGGTTTAGGAAAAATTGCTGCACTGGGTATTAAAGTGAGTAAAGGCTGTACTTATCATGGTGTAGCTTTGAATGTTGCAATGGATTTATCACCCTTTAAGGCCATTAATCCGTGTGGTTATGCAGGATTAACAACAGTAGATATGGCAAGTTTAGGGGTATCTGTAGTCGTTGAAGAGCTTATGTATCAATTGACCCAGCGATTATCGGCACGGTTTAAGCCAATTGATACTTAATAGGCTTCTTACCGCTACAATAGACAGTTATGCTGCGTTTAAATACGTTGTATAAATATAATTTATATTCTTTTACATTCTTTTATATTTTTTATTCTTTTTTATTTTTCTTCGGAGCTACTATGGCAGATTTAAAACGTACTCGTCGCAACACTATTGAGCGACGCTGTTTAGGCAAGGCTTACAAACGCTTATTTGTGGGTTCGAATAAAACGGTATTCAAAGTGCTAGAAAAAATCAAAAAGAACTAATTTTTTAGTCCCTTGATGAGCAATTTAAGCCGTTTAACGTAAATTACAGTTAAGCGGCTTTTTTGTAGGGGTTTGTAGAGGCGTTTATATTTAAAATAACTTAACAACTTAATAATTTAAAACTTAATAATTTAAAACTTAATAATTTAACAACTTAATAATTTAATAATTTAATAATTTAATAATTTAATTTAATACTATGTCTAATTTAGTATGTCCTTTATGCGTTAATGTACCCATTGACGACAACATTATTTTTTCAAATGACGCTTATCGTATTATTTGGAGCAATGAAAAAAATTATCCGTATTTTATACGCGTTATTTGGCAACAACACGTGGTTGAAATGACTGATTTATCATTTGAACAACAACAAATTTTATTACAGGCAGTGTTATTAGTAGAGCGTATTTTGCGTGATACTTTACAGCCTGTGCCTGATAAAATTAACTTAATGAGTTTAGGCAATCAAGTGCCACATTTACATTGGCATATTGTGCCGCGATACTGCTTAGATGCACATTGGCCTAACAGTCCTTTTGGTCTTGTTAGTCGTCAAGTAGACACTCAATTAATAACACATATTGATGCGCAACGTAACGCAGTCGCACAAAATATTCTCTTGGCGTTTACGACATGAATATCACTCAACACATTCATTTAGTACTGGGTTTAGCTTTATTATTGGGTTTTGGGCTAGGCGGACTTATGCAATTAACTCATTTTTGTACAATGGGTGCAGTGGCTGATATTGTATTATTTAAAAGCTTTCAACGGGCTAAATTATTTGCATTGGCATTGGCTGTAGCATTAATCGGCACACAGACTTTAGTGGTCTTAGAGTGGATTAATATTAGTCATACCGTATATAACAATGATAAGTTACTATGGTTATCGCACAGTATCGGTGGGCTTTGCTTTGGTAGCGGTATGGTACTAGCAGGCGGGTGCATTAGCAAAAATTTATTGCGTCTTGGTACAGGCAGTTTAAAAGCTTTAACCGTTTTAACTGTAGTTGCATTAAGTGCTGCTATGACTGTACGCGGTATTTTTAGTCCATTAAGAATCAATGGTTTAGATTTGTTTTTGCTTCAAATACCGAACACGCTTCAACAATATTTTATTAATGGTTCTAATATTTATTTAAATACTTACTTTAATACTTACTTTAATACTTACTTTAATACTTATTTAGATAATTATTTTATTAAACCCGATAGTGCACTTTTTATTGTCAGTTTAATCATTGGGCTGGGTTTAATTCTATGGTCTATATCAAAACGCGACGAGCGAACATTTAAACACTGTGGTGCAGGTTTAGCAATCGGTAGTTTAATTGTGATGGGGTGGGTATTAAGTGGTGTGCTGGCTTATGTACCAGAACACCCTGACACCTTGCAAGAAGCTTTTTTAAGCACTGCCTCTAATAAAATGGAAAATGTGCTGCCCGTTGCGTCACTGGTATCATGGTTAAACTATCTATTATTATTTAGTGATACTAGTCAAACCATTACACTGGCAATGGCTATTAGCTTAGGTATGGTGTTAGGCTCGGCAGCAGTTTGTTTGTATCAGAAGAAGTTTCACTGGCAAGGCTTTTCTGACACCCGTGATTGGGCTTATCACATTTTGGGTGCTGGATTAATGGGGTTTGGTGGTGTAGTAGCGATGGGCTGTTCTATTAGCCACGGGCTAGGTGGTTTATCAGTATTATCGTTAAGTTCATTATTAACTTTTATAGCAATAATTTTAGGTGCAATGTTCACACTTAAATACTTAGAACAATAAATAAAATAAATAAAATAAATAAAATAAATAAAATAAAATAAATAAAATAAAGGAATTTTATGAATATTCTACTGACAGGTGCAAATGGTTTTATTGGAAAAATCGTTCATCAAGCACTTAGCCTTCAAGGACATACAGTCATTCGTGCTGTAAGACGCCCTAATTTACCTAGCGATATAGCAGTTAATTTTGAGCAGGACATAACCGCTGAAGCGTGGATACCTCGCTTAAATAATATTGATGCCATTGTCAATACGGTAGGTATTATGGGTGGAACAGAGGCACAGATGATGGCTGTTCACTGCCATACACCCAGTGCTTTAGCACAAGCTGCCGCACAAAAAAATATTCAATATTATGTGCAGGTCTCTTCTTTAGGTGTCGATAGCAACATCAATACTTTATATTTTCGTAGTAAATTAGCGGGTGAACAAGGCATTAGAAATGTTTTACCTAAAGCAGGTATTCTTCGTCCTTCAATGGTATTTGGATTAGAAGGTGCTGGTACTCAATTGTTTGTTCAGCTAACACGCTTGCCTATGATTATTTTGCCTCATGCAGGCAATATGAATATTCAACCTGTACACGGTAGCGATGTTGGGGCGGGTGTTGTGGCATTATTAACGCAACAAATTAACCATGCTGATTTACCTGCACAAACAATTGCCGCAGTGGGTTTGGATACAGTGAGTATGGCTAACTATTTAAAATCTTTAGCGGCACAGTTAAACCGTAAATCGCCTTTACGTTTGAGTTGTGTACTACCTATGCCGTTATCAATAGCTCAAGCCAGTGCAAAACTAGCAGCTTTTTTACCACAACATTTATGGACGCCTGATACTTTGGCGATGTTGTGTGCTGGCAGTGCTGCTGATGTAGCACCTTTTACTCATTTATTGGGGCGTTCTCCTGTTGCATTAAAAGATTTTGTAGCACAACCCACAGTGATTAAACAATGACAACACTGGCTACATGGAATGTCAATTCATTAAAAGTGCGTTTACCACA
>JBDLSY010000134.1:0-3960 GCA_039805985.1 Pseudomonadota bacterium
AAAATATGGCACAGTGTTTGTAGTGTTTTACCTAAACCCATATCATCAGCCAATATTCCGCTTAAGCCTTGCTCTGCTAAGAATTGCAACCAATTTAAACCTTGTTGTTGATAGGGTCGCAAAGTTGCCTGTAATTCATTGGGTATATGAATATTGGGCAAATCAATTAGTCCTTTTAAACACAGTAACATTGTATTGAGTTGAGTCGCCCCTTGCCATACTGCTCCCTCACCTAAAGCAGCACTGGCACGCAATGCCTCTAAACGTGATAACCGCAAAATTTTAGCATCAAACTGGCGTATAGGACGGTGATTGACCAACTCCATCAATGCACTTAACCAAGGGTGTAAAGGCTTAACATTTAAACGAATAAATCGCGAACTACCATCAGTATGGGGTAAATACATCCAATCAGGAATCGTTAATTCACCTTCAACAGTAGAATGTGTGCTATTCAATGTGCTTAACATAGTGGGCAACCAAGGCAAAATATTGTGTCGCACACCGTCAATATCAACCCCTAAAGATAAATCAAACCATTGGCTATGTACAGTATCGTTTGCAGTATCGTTTGCAGTATTGTTAATACCAGAATTACCTGTAACAGAAATATGAATCCCTTCAACAGTGTGTACTAAACGACAAGCATCACTGTCTAATATGACGTCAAAGCCTATTTTTTTAAACACACCAAAGTCATCAGCAGCCCAGTTTAACCATGGCGAATGATAATGTTGTGCATTTATTTTAAATTTAGACACGGCTTTATTAGGCTTTATAGGCTTTAAACTAAACTTAAATGGCGTGATAGAGTGTGCAGGTAAATCGGTATTTAAAAACCATTCTTGCATCGCTAATCGGTCACTAGAATCGTAATGCCCGAACATTTGATGGTTGGCATCGACTAACTCTAAGCGGTGTGCCATACTCAATAAACCTAAATTAACCAAGCTATTTAGCAGGGCTGTCTCGCTTACTATATCACGCACCAACATCATTCGTTCTGCTGATGCTGTGGGTAACAACACAGTGCGTTCTGAAGTATTCCAAATGACTTCATGTTCATCGTATATAAAATAAGGAGTTACAGTCAGCAAGCCTTTAGTCGCATAATCAGGCGACTCAACGCTGTGAATACGCAATTTTGCCCGAGGCTTAACGGTGTCTAAGCGTACAATTTTCGCTAATATAGGAGGCAAAGCAATATCACCCAGCACTTCACGTATTTGGTCTTCTTGTGCTTTAATTAAAGAGGTTGAAAATATTGGGGCATCTAATAAACGTAAAAAACGTTCATGCGTTAAAGAGCCTATATCTACCATACCCATTAAACCATTTGCTATGTCTAAGTACAACGTAGGTAAGCCCGCATATAAATACATACATTGTGATTGATTCTGTGGATGAACGATTGACCATTCTAAACACCATTTTGGGTCAGGATGAGTATTCGTGTCTAAACAACGCCAAGACCAAGACACCGTTAAAGTATCGCCACGCCGTAAAGGGGTAGTTAACTCAGTATTATCAGTTGTTGTTAAAAACACTAAGGGCTGCTCTAAAATACGGTTTAAAGTCATTAGCCCTGTTGTTCCTTGTATCTCACACGGATAATGTGTTGCACCATAAGGCGACATCATACGAATTAAACGAATCAATTCATCTTGTTCTTGAGTCCAATGATTGTCTGTTTGTGCAGATATCGGTTTAGGTTTTAACCAACCCACACCATTTGCTTTAGCTTGTGATAACTGGGCACTGAAAGCAATGTTTTTTAAAAGACGTTGTGGTAAAGCGTGATTAGACGCGTGATTAGATAGTGGTTTTAAAGCATAACTAATGAGAAAAACTAAACTATAAGGACGTTTTTTATTAGTCTGTTGATGAGGAAAATCAACCCAGCCCATACCCTTTGTAGGTACTACAGAAGTAGCCGCCCCTACACTGGTCAACCACCCTAGTTCCAGCGGATATGCCTTATTTATTATTGGTTCAGACATTAATAGTTCAGTGGGGTCTGAATGGGTCATCGCATTTAATAAAACAGCGACTACATGTTTACAGTTGTAACTCACAGGACAAGAACAAAAGCCGTTTAAAAAAGAATTAGCATTTTCTTTGTTTTTACTAATAACAATGGCTTGTACGTAAACTTCGTCATGACTACCGTCTGTAGTACCATCAATAGTTATACTATCTTTATCGTTTGCCTTCACTACAAAATGGCTTACTTTTTTTTGCTGAACAATGTCTTGTCCTTGTGTATAAATCGCCTGTCCTACTTGCTGCTTAAGTTGCTTGAAGCTTAGTGTTGCCGTAATAAGATGAATCATAGTTAAAACACAATCAAAATAAATAATCAAAATAAATAATCAAAATAAACAGTCAAAATAGACGGTCAAAGTAAACAATCAAAGTAAACGGTTAAAGTGCAATATTTTAATGATTATTTAGCTGACAAACAGATGATACGAATGATTTAAGTCTTTAAGTTGTAAAGGTGTACCAATATTGTGCCAATTTCCTAAATAATGCTCACCTTTAATTGAACCTTGGGCATAAAGCCATGGAAATAGTTTTAATACTTGATGATTTAAGTTTAAAAAAACTACAGGATTAAATACGCCTATATTGCCATAGGTTAATGTATTTTGATAAGCATTATTTTGATAGGCATTGTCAGACATTATTTGCCCGTCTATTAAACGCATATCACCAGCAAGGTGATAAGAAGGGTTATTGACCAATACCAAATGTGCGATATTTTCGCCTAAATGGTTGGGTAATTCACGGTAATCGTAATCAGTATAAATATCACCCGACACCACAATAAAAGGCTGAAGTGTCGATGTGTTTCGCTCTATTAATAAAGGCAATGCTTTTGCTATACCGCCCGCTGTTTCTAGTGCAGTGGTTTCGGGTGAATACATTAATTGACAACCATAACGCGTACCGTCACCCAATATTAAAGGAAACTGTTCACCTAACCAAGCATAATTAATGACAATTTTATTAATCCCTGCCCGCACTAAAGCCATAATTTGCCATTCAATTAAACGGTATTTTCCTAAAAATAATAAAGGTTTTGGCGTTGTATCAGTCAATGGACGCATCCGTTCACCGCGTCCAGCGGCCAATATCATAGCTGTTTTAATCAAAATGTTACTCCTGCTTGACGCTCTATTCGGTGTACTCGGTCAAATAAACGCACTAGAATACCTAGACCGTCGTAACGTTGTGCAACTGATTGTGCATATTTTAGTACCAAAGGCAAGTCATTTAAATAATTATGTTTACCATCGCGGTGTGATAAACGGGCAAAAATACCCAATATTTTTAAATGCCTTTGTAAGCCCATCCACTCAAAATCACGCCATAACTGCCCAAAATCTTGTGGTACAGGAATCCCTGCTGCTTTAGCTTGTGTCCAGTACATTAACGCTAAATCAATTTGCGCTTCTTCAGGCCAATCAACATAAGCATCTCGCAATAAACTGACTAAATCATACGTATAAGCCCCCGTTAAAGCATCTTGAAAATCTAAAATACCTGGATTATCAATGGGGGTGTACATTAAATTACGACAATGGTAATCGCGATGAACCCACACCGTTGCTTGTGTTGTACAAGCAGTCGTAATCAGTTGCAAAGCGACTTGCAATAAACCTCGTTCACGCTCATTTAGTATAAAATTATGGTGTTTTGTTAAAAACCATGTTTCAAATAAGTTCATTTCTTGTTGTAGTTTATCAGCGTCATAAGCAGGTAAAACGCTTTGTGAACCGGTATTTAAACTCGCTACCTGTAATTTAATCAATGCAGTAATCGCATCTTCATACAAAGGTCTATGGTCTTTACCTTGTTGTAAAATACTAAAATACGTATCATTGCCTAAATCTTTTAACAATAAAAAACCTTGCTCAATGTCTTGCTCTAACACTGTGGGTAAATTTAAATTAG
>JBDLSY010000135.1:0-4165 GCA_039805985.1 Pseudomonadota bacterium
AACTAAAAAGCTAAAATTGAATAACTAAAATCAAGATAATTAATAATTAATAATTAATAGTTATACAAAGTTTATATTAAGTATAAATAATACTTAATTAAGCCATAATTTTAGCAACAACACCTGCACCTACAGTACGGCCACCTTCACGAATAGCAAAACGTAAACCTTCTTCCATAGCAATTGGAGCAATTAATTTAACAGTAATTGATACGTTATCACCAGGCATAACCATTTCTTTACCTTCTGGCAACTCAATTGCACCTGTTACGTCCGTTGTACGGAAATAAAACTGTGGACGGTAGTTATTAAAGAATGGTGTATGGCGACCGCCTTCGTCTTTAGACAACACATAAATTTCACCAGTAAAATGTGTGTGCGGTTTAACAGAAGAGGGTTTGCATAATACTTGACCGCGTTGTACATCTTCGCGTTTAGTGCCGCGTAATAGTAAACCAACGTTATCACCCGCTTGACCTTGGTCTAATAATTTACGGAACATCTCTACACCCGTACAGGTAGTTTTGACGGTATCCACTAAACCAACAATTTCAATTTCTTCACCGACTTTAACAATGCCACGCTCAATACGGCCCGTTACAACAGTACCGCGTCCAGAGATAGAAAACACGTCTTCAACTGGCATTAAAAATGCACCATCAACCGCACGTTCTGGCGTTGGAATATATGAATCTAAGGCAGCTGCTAAACGAATGATTGATTCTTCGCCCATTTCACCTTTGTCACCTTCAACGGCTAATTTAGCAGAGCCGTGAATAATCGGTGTGTCATCACCAGGGAAATCGTATTTATCTAATAATTCACGCACTTCCATTTCAACTAACTCTAAGAGTTCAGCGTCATCAACCATATCGCATTTATTTAAAAATACAACAATGTAAGGTACGCCTACTTGACGCGCCAGTAAAATATGTTCGCGTGTTTGTGGCATAGGGCCATCAGCAGCAGAACAGACTAAAATTGCACCGTCCATTTGTGCCGCACCTGTAATCATGTTTTTAACATAATCGGCATGGCCTGGGCAATCAACGTGTGCATAATGACGGTTAGCCGTCTCGTATTCAACGTGGGCTGTATTGATTGTAATGCCACGCGCTTTTTCTTCAGGTGCAGCATCAATTTGATCATAAGCTTTAGCTTCGCCACCAAATTTAGCAGCTAAAACCATTGTTAAAGCGGCTGTCAATGTTGTTTTACCGTGATCAACGTGACCAATTGTGCCGACGTTGACGTGTGGTTTATTACGTTCAAATTTACTTTTTGCCATGATAGGGTCCTTGATAATAAATTTATTTGAAAAATTAAAAAAATTAAAAATTAAAAATTAAAATAACATAGACTTAAATTACTGAATTGTTTAATTATTAAGTAATTAAGTAATTCAATAATTAAGTTACGCTAATGTTTGACTAAACCACTATTTTACTAGCGGTTTAGTGACTTGTGCAGTATTTACTGGTAATTCAAACGATTAATCAGTAACTTATTTTGCTTTAGCAGCCATGATAGCTTCGGCTACATTTTTTGGTGCTTCAGAATAGTGTTTAAATTCCATAGTGTAACTAGCACGGCCTTGGCTCATTGAACGCAAAGTCGTTGAATAGCCAAACATTTCTGATAACGGCACTTCCGCTTTAATCGCTTTACCGCCACCCACCATATCATCCATACCTTGAACCATACCACGGCGTGATGATAAATCACCCATCACATTGCCTGCATAATCTTCAGGTGTTTCAACTTCAACTGCCATCATTGGTTCAAGAATAACTGGACTTGCTTTGCGGCAACCGTCTTTAAATCCAATTGAAGCCGCCATTTTAAAGGCATTTTCATTTGAATCAACATCATGATATGAACCAAAAGTTAGGGCAACTTTTACATCAACGACTGGATAGCCAGCGAGTACGCCTGCTGTAATCGTTTCACGTAAACCTTTTTCAACGGCTGGAATAAACTCACGAGGAACGACACCGCCTTTAATTTCATCTAAAAACTCAAAACCTTTACCCGCTTCGTTGGGTTCAATGCGTAGTACAACGTGACCATACTGACCTTTACCGCCAGACTGACGCACAAATTTACCCTCAACATCTTCAACTTTTTTACGAATCGTTTCACGGTAAGCAACTTGAGGCTTACCTACATTGGCTTCAACGCCAAATTCACGTTTCATACGATCCACAATAATCTCAAGGTGTAGTTCACCCATACCTGAAATAATGGTTTGCCCTGACTCTTCATCAGTACGAACACGGAAAGAAGGGTCTTCTTGTGCTAAACGTTGTAGTGCTAAACCCATTTTTTCTTGATCTGGCTTAGTTTTTGGTTCTACGGCTTGAGAGATAACAGGTTCAGGGAACACCATACGCTCTAAAATAATGGGTGCATCAGGGTCACATAGCGTCTCGCCCGTGGTAACATCTTTTAAGCCTACACAAGCGGCAATATCACCCGCACGCAATTCTTCAATTTCTTCACGTTGATTAGCATGCATTTGTACGATACGGCCAATACGTTCTTTTTTACCTTTGATGGAATTTAAAATAGTATCGCCTTTTTTCAAAATACCTGAATAGGCACGTACAAAGGTCAATTGTCCCACGAAAGGGTCGCTCATCAATTTAAAGGCTAAGGCAGCAAATTTTTCTTCATCGTCAGCACGACGGGTTGTTGGCTCTTCATAGTCATCTAAACCACCCACAGGTGGAATGTCCACAGGTGATGGTAAATATTCAATGACTGCGTCTAACATAGCTTGAACGCCTTTGTTTTTAAACGCTGAACCACAGACCATAGGCTGAATCTCCCCGGCAATCGTACGGGTACGAATCGCTAATTTAATTTCGTCTTCAGTCAATTCGCCACCGTCTAAGTAGCGGTTCATTAGCTCTTCGCTTGCTTCAGCAGCGGCTTCAACTAATTTTTCGCGGAACTCGTTGGCTTTTTCTTGTAAATTTGCAGGTATATCACCGTAAGTAAAGGTAACGCCCTTGTCTTCCTCTGACCAAATGATTTGCTTCATTTTAACTAAATCAATGACGCCAGCAAAGTGTTCTTCAGCCCCGACCGGTATTTGTAGAGGGACTGGATTGGCTTTTAACCGCAACTTCATTTGTTCGTAAACTTTATAAAAGTTTGCGCCAGTACGGTCCATTTTATTGACAAATGCTAAGCGTGGCACTTTATATTTATTGGCTTGACGCCATACCGTTTCAGACTGGGGTTGAACACCACCCACAGCACAATATACCATACACGCACCATCTAACACACGCATAGAGCGTTCCACTTCAATGGTGAAATCAACGTGGCCTGGTGTATCAATGATATTAATGCGGTGTTCATCAAATGTTTTACCCATGCCTGACCAAAAGCAGGTAGTAGCAGCCGAGGTAATAGTGATACCACGTTCTTGTTCTTGCTCCATCCAGTCCATTGTGGCAGCACCATCATGAACTTCACCGATTTTATGATTTACGCCTGTGTAAAACAGAACGCGTTCGGTCGTAGTTGTTTTACCTGCATCAATATGTGCAGAGATACCAATATTACGATACCGATTAATAGGGGTCTTACGAGACATTATCAATCCTTAATTTTTACTGAAAAACATTATTATTTTAGTTCTTTAGTGAGAGAGTATGCACTAAAGGTCGGTTGAATATTTTTCATAGAGCTATTTGAACTACTCACTTCAGTTTTTTTCAAAGTAGATTTAATTGGTTGAAAAGTTAAAGTGTAACTCATATTATTCTCTACCCAAGAAATATTTTCTAACTTTGAAATGTTATTTAGAAAAACTTTTGAAATAGCTTTTTTACCTCTAACTTTAGTATTAACCTCAGTTTTAAACATATAAACTTTTCCTTGATTTGCAGCTAAGTCCAACTCCTCTAATCGAGCAACGCCAATATTAGGAATATCAAAAAAACGATCTACTCCTGTCCATACATTATTTTGAAATGTACCATGAGGTAACACACCAATCAAACTACCTTGGTTAAAGTTAAGTGGCTTAAAAGAAAATTTAAGATCAGATAATTTTTCATATACTATGTGAGACTGAGCAATATTAGTTACTTTCATTGATTTTAATTTTTTACTTTTAGCCATATTGAGACTATTTGTAAAATTATTAATT
>JBDLSY010000136.1:0-5604 GCA_039805985.1 Pseudomonadota bacterium
GTATGGACACCAGTTGCGGACAAACTGCCGCCGATGTTGTCAATACTTTAAGTGAACATGCACTGACACAGCTATTTAAAGAACTAGGCGAAGAACCGCAAGCAGTCCGTATTTCAGCGGCAATTGTATCAGCTAGGCAAATCACCCCGATTGTTAGCACCTTAGAATTAGCTAATTTGGTTGAACGCGTGGTTAAATTTAAAAAATATGGTTTTCACCCAGCCACTTTAGTGTTTCAAGCCCTACGTATTTATGTCAATGAAGAATTAACAGAGTTAGACCGTGTATTAAAACATGCTGAAAATATTGTGTGTGCTGACGGCAAATTAGCTATTATTAGTTTTCATTCTTTGGAAGATCGTAAAGTTAAGCAAGCTTTTCGTCCCAGTCCTGTCAGTGCACAATTGCGTCACTTACCACGTCCAGACATACCACACCCGTGGAAAGAAATTGAACGCATTAAACCTGATGAAAACGAATTACGCGCTAATCCCCGCTCGCGTTCAGCAGTATTGCGGGTTGCTCAACGGGTCGTTAATACAATCCATTCATCGCCAGTGTATTAATAATGAGAGGCTTTAATGCGTTAAATATCGTTTATATATTAGTATTGGTTGCTACTTGTATGTCCTTGGTAACCAGTAGGCAACAGCAACGTTTAGATTTTTCTAAAATAGAATCAGAAAAACTACAACTACGCCGTTTACAACAAGACTTTCAAAATTTAACGGCTACTCAACAGCAGCTTGAGCAGACTGAACGAATTGAACGTTTAGCGCGTGAAGAACGCAATATGGAACGTATTCCTGCGAATAAAACTTTGTTTTTAACTCAAAGTATTTTACGTAATCAAAGATATTCTAAACCTTATATTAAAGTAATTACACCGTCTAAGCCTACGGTCAATTTAGGTGTACCTGTGCAGGTACAGCCATGAAGCCTTTGGCGGGTTCGCACCAACCCACGCTTCGTCCAGTTTATCCGGTGAAGTATCCACCGCAATTTAAACCTAATGCTCAACCACGTTTATCGCCTTCATCTTCTTTTAAACCGCACTCTGTTTCAAAATCTAAAAAACCGACTAGTTTTATAAAACTTAATGCTCGCTCACTATTTTTGCAAAGCTTGGTACTATTATGTTTTTTGATTGGTTTAGGTAAATCGGCTTATTTACAATTATGGACACCTGCAAATTTACAAGACCGTGGTGCAGTTCGCTATGAACGTAATATTATTATGAGTGCGCATCGCGGTAAAATTTTTGACCGTAACAGTAATGAAATGGCAGGCAATATCACTACTTCAGCGGTATCTTTGGTAGGATCTCAAGCTAAACTGACCGAATTACAAAAAGACCAATTGGCTGAACTGTTAGATATGACTCGTAATGAATTAGAGGCTAAACAAAAACAAGCTAAATTAGGCTTTATTTACTTAAAGCGTCAATTAGATTTAGTAAAAGGCCGCAATATTCGTGAACAAATACGCGTATTGCGTATCCCTGGTATTACAGTAGACGATGAATCACGTCGCCATTATCCCTTGGGTGAGGCGGCCTCGCAATTACTTGGTTTTGTCAATTTAAGTGGTGAGGCGGTTGAGGGCTTAGAATTTAAATTAAATGATGCACTGTCTGGTACAGAAGGTTCGCGTCGTGTCGTGCGTACAGGCATTGGACGCGTCGTTGATAATTTAAATACAGATGAACCCGCCGAGCATGGCGAAGATATTACACTCACTATTGACAATGGCTTGCAATACCTGACTTATGCTGAATTACGCAGCGCGGTTATTAACAATAAAGCCGAAGGCGGCAGCGCGGTTATGCTGAATGCTAAAACAGGTGAAATACTGGCTTTGGCTAATTATCCTAGTTTTGACCCTAATAAATCAGGTAAAAAAACCAGTGCAAGTATTCGAAATCGTGTCACAACGGACGCATTTGAACCAGGTTCTACCATTAAACCTTTTACTATGTCTTTGGCTTTAGATAAAAATATAGTTTCTTCTAAGACTACTTTATCAGGCCTTCCGTTTATGGTAAATACCTTGCGTATTCATGATGGTGACCATATGCGTCCCAGTATGACACTGGCAGAAGTCATGCAATATTCAAGCAATGTGGGTATTGTGCGTATGTCACAAAGATTAAGTGCCAAAGAAATGCATGCTTGGTTCTCTAATATGGGCTTTGGTAAAGCCAATAAATTACCTATGGGTGGCTCTACTACAGGCTTATTGCGTCCACCCTCAAAATGGCAAGCTGAAGACAAAGCAACGGCTGCCTATGGTTATGGTTTATCTGCCTCACTATTACAAATAGCCAGAGCCTACACTGTATTTACGAATCATGGGCAATTATTGCCTGTGTCTTTACTAAAGTTAAATACACCGCCGCAAGGGGTTGCCGTTATGAAAGCAGATACCGCTGATTTGCTTAAAAATTATATGCGGTATGTGACTAGCCAACAAGGCACTGCACCCTTAGCACAAGTCGCTAATTATAGTACTGCAGGTAAAACAGGCACGGCCCGTAAACAAAAAAATGGTCAATATTTAGAGGGACAATATATTGCTTCATTTGTCGGGTTTGCCCCTGCAAGTAATCCAAAAGTGATTGTAGCCGTCATGATTGATGCCCCTAAGGGGGATAATTATTATGGCGGACAAGTTGCTGCACCTGTATTTTCTAATATGGTATCTGCAGCTATGCGTATGATGAATGTTACACCTGATAAGCCTAATCAACCTGTAATAATTGCCCCTGACCAGTCCAATGTATTAAAGGAATCAACGTTATGACTGATTTACATTTATTTGATAGTCCATTACACATCGCTCAACAATTACGGTGTATTGCACATACGCAGACACAATTATGCCAAGACAGTCGCTTGTTAAAAACTGGTGATATATTTGTAGCATTTAGCGGTGATATTCATGATGGCCGTCATCATATAGCGACTGCATTAAAATCAGGGGTCTGCGCTGTTTTAGCTGAAGCGGAAGGTTTAGAAGCATTTTTAACACCCGATGTAGTATCTAATCAAATGATTAAAATGATTCAAATTATTGCCGTTAATAATTTAAAACAAGCCCTAGGCGGCATTGCTGATGCGTTTTATAATCACCCGAGTCAAGTGTTAGATGTTGTAGCCATTACAGGCACGAATGGTAAAACAACGGTTGTTAATTATTTAGCACAACTGTTGGAACAATTACAACAAAAACCTTGTGTGGTATTAGGTACTTTGGGAGCAGGACTTTACGGCAAAGCCTTAAGCACTGGATTAACCACACCGCATGCAAGCCAAGTACATACGGTGCTGGCACAGGCCATAAAAGCAGGTGCAGGCAGTGCAGCCATTGAAGCCACTTCAATTGGTTTGCAAGAAGGGCGTTTAAATAGCGTGGCTATTGATGTGGCTGCATTGACCAACTTTACGCAAGACCATTTAGATTATCACGGTACGATGGCTGCTTATGCCGCAGCAAAACGCAGTTTATTTGATTGGGTTAGCTTAAAAACAGCGGTTATTAATATAGACGATGCTTTAGGTGTTGATTTAGTATCTAGCTTACAAACAGAGCGGCCTACACTTCGGCTTATCACAACGGGCTTAACTCCGACTGCTGATTTATATACCAGTGACATTACTATATTAGCCAACGGAATGCAGTCATTTATATTGCATTACCAGCAACAACAATACGTTATCACAATACCGTTATTAGGTATTTTTAATATTAGTAATATATTGACTGTCTTAGCCTGCTTAGTTGCTTTAAGCTATGACTTAGCCTTAGTTATTAATTTATTGCCTCATTTAAAGGGTACGCCAGGCCGTATGGAAGTCGTAAAAATAGCTGATTTACAGATTCCTTTGGTATTAGTGGATTATGCACACACGCCTGACGGCTTATTAAAAGCTTTGCAAGCCTTGCAACCCGTGGCACATAGGCGTAACGGTAAATTACACCTTATATTTGGCTGTGGGGGTAACCGTGATGCAAGTAAACGGCCTTTGATGGGGACTATTGCACATCAATATTCAGATACTGTATGTATTACCAATGACAACCCACGCGATGAAGATCCAGAAACCATTGCAGTAGATATTGCAACAGGTATACCTGACATTTTAATTGAACTGGATCGCAGTAAAGCCATTAAGCAAATCATTACACAAGCAAATATTAACGATGTGATACTGATTGCTGGTAAAGGCCATGAAACGACTCAAATTATCAAAGGACATTCTTTTATATTTTCAGATGTGTCTTGTGCTGAACAGATATTAAGCACATTAAATAACTAAAAATATAAATAACTAAAAATATAAATAATTAAATAATTAAATAATTAAATAATTAAATAACTAAATAAATATCAAACTTAAATCAAATATTAAATACTAAATATTATTAACAAGAAAGACTGAGAACAATGAAAAGCATATCTATACAACAGTTATTAAGCTGGCTTACTGGTGCAACACTGCACAGTAAAACACATGTTTCTTTAAAAAAAACCAGCTATGGTGTCAATACTGATACTCGCACGCTGCGTACTAATAATATATTTGTAGCCTTAAAGGGTGAACGGTTTGACGGGCATCGGTTTATTGGTTTTGCAGCACGCAATCAAGCCGCGTTAGCCTTGGTTAATTATGATAGCGAAGAGTCGGTTAAACAAGCCGCTAATGAGATGCCTTTTATCTGTGTGGCTGATACAGGGATTGCATTACAACAATTGGCAGCAGGTTATCGCCGTCAATTTTGCTTGCCTTTAGCCATAGTCGTCGGCAGTAACGGTAAAACGAC
Organism: Pseudomonadota bacterium; assembly: GCA_039805985.1. Classification (GTDB taxonomy): domain Bacteria; phylum Pseudomonadota; class Gammaproteobacteria; order Burkholderiales; family Burkholderiaceae_C; genus JBDLSY01. The sequence goes on from JBDLSY010000136.1 coordinate 4,825, forward strand.
GACTAAAGAAATGCTTAACAGTATTTTTCGTACCCATTTAATGATACAAGGCAATGAACGTGCGGCTCATTCTACGGTAGGTAATTTTAATAACGATATTGGCTTGCCTTTAACTTTATTAAAATTGAATGATTATCACCGTTTAAGCGTGATTGAATTAGGAATGAATCACCCTGGTGAAACAGCACAATTAGCCTCTATTGCTGCACCAACCATTGCTATTATCAACAATGCTCAACGCGAACATCAAGAGTTTATGCATACTGTAGAGGCAGTTGCACAAGAACACTGTGCGGTGATTCCTGCTTTAGCCTCTGAAGGTGTCGTTGTACTGCCAGCACAAGATACTTATATTCAAATATGGCGTGATTGTGCGGCTAGTTATCAAAAAAAGGTAATAGATTTTGCCTTGCATATTAATGGTGATATGACACCTGCCTCGGTTACAGGTGAAATACAAACATTAGATGAGAACTCTATTATACAAACCATTAAAATAAATACGCCTTTAGGTACGGCACAAATAACACTTAATATTGCAGGTGAACACCATGCACGCAACGCCTTGGCAGCAACGGCAGCAGCAGTAGCGGCTAATATACCGCTTAATAATATTGTTTTAGGCTTACAAGCGTTTGAACCTGTTAAAGGACGTATGCAACCGCATCGTATCACTGTACTTAATCACGCCCGTGATATTCAGTTAATTGATGATACGTACAACGCAAATCCTGATTCAGTCATCGCGGCGATTGATATGTTAAGCGGCATTAAAAAGCC
>JBDLSY010000137.1:0-4873 GCA_039805985.1 Pseudomonadota bacterium
GTGAAAACCTTATTAAAAATGGCAAAAATAGAGTCGGTTTACAAACTCATAAATGCAAAAATGGTGAAGTTTTTACTTATTATGCTTTAAAAATCATCAAATTTGTATTTAGATAATTTTAAATGTACATAATTTAAAAATAGGTAATTTAAAAACAATTAATAATTTAGTAATAAAAAGTAATGCTGTCTAATTTATTACTGCCAATAAAAAAATAGCCTTTAAAATCAGTGTTTGCCAATAATTACTGTCATTATATTGACCAAACAGTATTGAACAGTATTGATTAAATTTTATGATTGAGATACATTTATGAGCTTTTTATGCCATTTATCATCGCGCTTATTGAGCCAAACCGTTTTAGTAACAGCAATATTATTATTGAGTAACGGTGTAACTGATGCAAAAAATCATCTTGAACACTCTAAAAAAGATTTTATTGTTGTCAAAACTAAACATATAATTAAAATTGAGCCTAAATCTACAAAAGTTGGACGGGTGGTTAAAACAAAATTAAATAATATTCAAACTAAAACTAACAATAACAATAATCAAAACAATCGAAGCAATTTAAGTAGCCAGTTTGATAGTTTAACTTCAAAATTAAGTTCAAAAAAAACATTCCCTAGTTTAAAAACATCATTAAATGATGACCACTATTTAGGTACTGCTCGTTATAAAACGATACCTTATGTTGTTACAAAGTCGCCGTCATCAAGTGTAGGTATGTTGGCGGGTTTACGCGATACACCAGACCCTTTAGCATTAAAATCATCAGTTGCATTCGTAGTAGATGCAAATACAGGCGAAGTATTGTTGAATAAAAATAGCTTGACTGCCTTACCTATTGCGTCAATCACTAAACTAATGACGGCTTTAGTTGTAATGGATTCACACCAAGATTTAGATGAAATACTAACGATTGAAGAACCCGATTTACAGTTAGAAAAACAAGTACGCTCACGTTTGGGGCTGGGTATTCAGTTACGTCGCCGTGAAGCACTGCATTTAGCATTAATGTCAAGTGAAAACCGTGCCGCTAATATGCTAACCCGCTACTACCCAGGCGGTAAGTCGGCGTTTGTTGATGCAATGAATCAGAAGGCAAGGCAATTAGGTATGAATCAAAGTTATTTTGTTGAAGGTACAGGTTTAGCCAGTGCTAATATGGCGTCGGCACAAGATTTAATTAAATTAATGAAAGCAGCCAGCAAGCATTCATTAATCCGTGAGTTGTCTACGCAATCAAGTTTAACATTAACTGGAGAGATGGGTCAGCTACTGTCTTTTCATAGCACTAACCGTTTAGTTAATAATCCCGAGTGGACTGTTTTGCTACAAAAAACCGGCTTCATTAATGCTGCAGGGCAATGCTTAGTCATGCATGCACTCATAGATGGGCGTTCAGTCATGATGGTGCTTCTTGATTCTGCGGGGAAATTGTCGCGTATTAATGATGCGACTCGGATTCGCTCATGGCTAATCACGCAATCTGCTAATGATCTATCCGCTTCGTCAGCTTTGCCTTATCCTAGTTAATCGTTATTTTTAACCATTCAGTCAAGCAAGTAGGCATTGCTTCTTTTAGGTTTAATTTAACTTGTGTCGTTGGTGAATCGTCCAAAGTAATGTGTGTATCAATAAGTTCATCGCGTCGCCAAGCCAGTGCATGAACCGCTTTTCCAGCAGGTAGCCGTGCTAAAATGCTAGGTAAACTAGCGACCGTAACACGTAATTTGTCCAGCGAAATTAAGCAATCACCACCTGATAAACCAGCTTTATGCGCCGCCTCATGGCTGTAAACGCTGGCTAAATAAACTTCATTCCCTACGTTTTTTACATTAGCACCTAAACTGGCAATGTTTGATAAAGCAGTTTGAGTCCATGTTATTCCGAATTGTTCTATTAAAGCTTGTAGTGGTATATCAGCAGCGACTTGCGTAAGCGATTCAATTAAACCATCTAAATGTAATCCAGTTGCTGCATTAAATGTTGCGTAAACATCAGACAAAGTAACACCTGTTGTTTGATTATTATTAACCTTGTAAAAATTTTTTCCAAAACGCTGCCAAAACAATCGCATGACGTCATCTAAACTTTTTGCTTGCACTGGTAGACCGTTTTTCGTGCTAATAATACGGCTGTGTAAGCGAATATATAAATCTAAATACAAGGCAATTAAGCTGCCTTGCGTATAGTAGTTACTGTCTACATTAGCACTGTTTGCATCGGGATTGTAATATTTAATCCAAGCATTAAAACTAGCATCGGCGACACTTTGAGTCAAACGTGCTTGGGTGCGTAAAACACTGCTGATTGTTTTAGAGACACGGTCTAAATACTGTTGGGGCGTAATAACATTGGCACGTACCAATATTAAATCATCGTAATAAGCCGTAAAACCTTCAAATAACCACAATAAAGGTGTGTAATTTTCTTGTGTTAAATCATAATTGACAAAATTAGCGGGTTTAATCCGCTTAACTAGCCATGTATGAAAATATTCGTGGCTAATTAAACCTAAATATTGTTGATAACCAGTGCTTAAATCATTGCTTTCGTCTAAGTTATTAGGTAAATCACTACGTTTACAAATGAGTGCTGTACTGGCACGGTGCTCTAGCCCCCCATAACCATCGCCTACTGCCTGCGTCATAAATGTATACTGTGCTTGCGCATCAGAATCTAAAAAAGGTGCATCGTGATTATCAGGGTCAAATAAGCCTATTTGTGCAGTGCAAATAGCTTGCGTATCACGTATCAAACGAGGCATATCTAAACTAGGTACATAGCCGATTACGGCAACAATATGCCGTGCATTATTGACCGTAAACTCACCCCATTGTATTAAATGCTTAGGGGCAAGATAGACAGGATAATCAATTAATGCATCATAGTTAATGGCATAGTATGTCCCAAAATGCCTTGCTAAAGTACTGGAGTAGCGTGGCAAACTGGTAACCACTCGCCAAGTGTCTGCTTGAATACGTTGCTGATTATATACGTCGCTACAAGGCGGCAACAGTGTGACATGACAAGCTTGGTTTTCTTGCCCTTTAACAGCTAAACATAAGCTTGAAAAATTAATTAAAGCGTAATATTCATCTAAATAAATGGTTCTTACAGATAAATCATAAGCATAAATATAACAAGTCACTATTAAATTAATATTACTATTTATGTTTACATTTGTATTTGTATTTATATTTGTATCAATTAAATAAGGTTCAGCTTGCCAGCTGTGTTTGTCAAGCTGCTTTAAGCGAGTAATAATTTTATTTTGATTTTGAGATTGATTAGATTGATTATGGTAATACGCCTGAATTTGAGTGATATTTTTAGCAAACTCACGAATTTTATAACTGCCAGGAACCCAAGCAGGCATATACAGTATTTGCCCTAGTGGATCTGGGTGGGCGATATTCAAAATGACTTTGAATATATGGGCTGCAGGGTCAATAGGGACAATATTGTAAGTAATAGCGTGAGGTATTAAGTCTATACTCATATTAATGCTCATAAATAAACACAGTATTGTTGTAAAGCGATATTATATTTAATTAATATTAATCAATATTCGCGGTAAAATAACAAGCTTTTATCATGCAATTTTACCGTGCAATATAGCAATATGACCAAAATAATTAAATCTGTTCATGCTGATTTTACAGGTTCTATAGAACCTACCCAATTAACGAGCGATATATATAAACACCACGTGTTTTTTTGCCTTAATATACGTGAATCCATGAACGGTGAACCCACGCGGCAATGCTGTGGCGGCAACACCGCAATAAATGCACACCAACATGCCAAACACCGCATTAAACAACTGGGCTTGAATAAACTCGGTCAAGTACGTATTAATCAAGCGGGGTGTTTAGAACGTTGCGAGCAAGGCCCTTGTTTAGTCATTTATCCACAAGGCACTTGGTACACATATATTGATAATAGCGATATTGATACAATCATTGATACACATATTTTAAACGGGGTTGTTGTAACACAATTAGAAATCCCAAGCCCTATAGCAACATAATACGCTTACAATTGCGGGCTAACTGACTTCATATTTTATATATTATTTTTACCACCTTTACTTTTTATCTTTTTTATTTTTAATTTATTTATTTTATTTATTTTATTTATTTTATTTATTTTATACAATATTTTTATTATTCTTATGAGCAAAACTAAACAATTAATTACAGGACCTTGCGGTAATTTAGAAATTGAGCTGGATATGCCGCCTGCTTCATCACCGTGGGTAGATTCACCCCGTGCTTTGGCTTTAATTGCACACCCACATCCATTACGTGGTGGTGATATGGACAATAAAGTTACGACAACACTATCACGCATTTGTGCTGGGCTGGGGTGTGCCTCTATTCGTTTTAATTACCGTGGCGTGCACAATAGTGAAGGCACGTACGATGCCAGTGTAGGCGAAGCTGAAGATGCTGCTGCTGCTTTAGCTTGGCTACAACACCATATTTCTGGTGGCGAACGCTTGTCTATTTTATTGGGTGGTTTTTCGTTTGGTACGGCAGTTGCTGCACGTTTAGCATTAACTTTGCCTGAAGATAAATTGTTAGGTATGGTATTGGCTGGTGCGGCTGTACCACGGTTTGCACAAGTAAACGTCAATACTAACATTACTATGATGATTCATGGTGAGTTAGATGAAACAATGCCATTATCTGAAATTATGGAATGGACTCGTCCGCAAAATTTACCCATTACTATTGTGCCGCACGCGGATCATTTTTTTCATCGTCAATTAGTCCCTTTAAAAAAGTTAGCAACACGGCATTTTGATATGGCTTTAAACCAAATGTTATAATTTTTTTTGCTACTAATTTTAATAATATTT
>JBDLSY010000138.1:0-4121 GCA_039805985.1 Pseudomonadota bacterium
TAAATACTATAAACTATAGCAACGTGTTAAACGATGTATATTTTGAAAGATAGGTATTTTTGTTTTTTACCAAAATATTTATAGCTACCTATAAATGCAGCTTGTTTTAAGTGCAATCTATAAATAGCTATAAATAAATTAAGTATATAAATTAAATATATAAATGTATATATTTAAGAAATAGTTAGGCAATGGCTGCAGCACCGCCAACAATTTCAGACAGCTCTTTAGTAATTGCTGCTTGACGAGTTTTATTGTAGACTAACTGTAAATCACCAATAACTTTTTTCGCATTATCAGAAGCAGATTTCATCGCCACCATTCGGGCAGACTGTTCACAAGCCATATTTTCAGCTACAGCTTGATAGATTAATGCTTCAATATAACGTTGCAATAAATCATCTATGACAGTTTTTTGATCAGGCTCATATAAATAGTTCCAGTTGTAGGCGACTTGATCTTTAGGTGTTTGCACCATATTATCAGCCGTCATAGGCACTAATTGCTCAATTTTTGGATTTTGCTTCATACTATTTACAAAATCAGAAGATGCAATATAAACAGCATCAACCTCACCTGCTATAAATGCGTCTAAAACAACTTTAATGGGTCCTAGCAAGGTATCTAAAACTGGGCGATCACCTAGTTGTACTACATTAGAAACCACATCAATACCTAAGCGACTCAAAAAGCTTAAGCCTTTAGTTCCGATAGCCACACCTTTAATACCAATGTTATCAGACTGCCAACCTTTTATTGTATTTAAGACGATACGTTGAATGTTAGTATTTAAACCACCACACAACCCTTTGTCAGTAGTGATTAAAATAATCGCTACGTTTTTGATAACAGGACGAGTAAGCAAGTAAGGGTGTGCGTATTCAGGATTACTATGACACAAGTGCGCAGTAATGTTACGAATCTTATCGGCATAAGGACGCGCATTACGCATACGTTCTTGAGCACGACGCATTTTAGAAGCAGCCACCATCTCCATTGCTTTAGTGATTTTTCTAGTATTTTGTACTGACTTAATTTTTACACGAATTTCTTTAGAGCTTGCCACGATTGTATATCCTTGGTTTCAAATTTTTAATAAGAACCTGATTTTTTAAACTCTGCAGTAGCGGCATGCAAAGATTTTTCATCATCAGCTGACATATTGCCTTTATTCATTACATCCGTTAATGCAGAGTGCTTTGACTTCAGATAAGACAACAGAGCTTTTTCAAAAACCAGCGCGTGCTTAACTTCAACGTCATCCATATAGTTATTATTAACAGCGAATAAAGAAGCCGCCATTTCCCATACCTGCATTGGGGCGTACTGATTTTGCTTCATTAATTCAGTTACTAATTTACCACGCTCTAATTGCTTACGAGTCGCTTCATCCAAATCAGAGGCAAATTGTGCAAATGCAGCTAATTCTCTATATTGTGCTAAAGCCAACCGAACACCAGCACCTGTATCTTTACGCTTCATTATTTTTGTTTGAGCCGCACCACCGACGCGAGACACTGAAATACCCGCGTTAATTGCTGGACGGATACCTGCATTAAACAAGTCTGTTTCTAAGAATATTTGACCATCAGTAATTGAGATTACGTTGGTGGGAACAAAAGCCGACACATCACCTGCTTGAGTTTCAATAATGGGCAAAGCAGTTAAAGAACCAGTTTTTCCTTTTACTAGGCCTTTAGTAAATTTCTCAACATAGTCGGCATTAACACGTGCAGAACGCTCTAATAAACGGCTGTGTAAGTAAAAAACATCGCCTGGATAAGCTTCACGGCCTGGTGGACGACGTAATAATAGTGAAATTTGACGATAAGCAACCGCTTGCTTAGATAAATCATCGTAAACAATGAGTGCATCTTCACCACGGTCACGAAAGTATTCACCCATTGTACAGCCTGAATAAGGGGCAATAAACTGCATCGCAGCGGAGTCAGAGGCTGCTGCTGCAACCACTGTTGTATAAGCCATCGCACCAGATTCAGTGAGTTTACGCACTACACTGGCAATAGTTGATGCTTTTTGACCGACCGCAACATAGATGCAGGTCATGTTTTGACCTTTTTGATTAATAATAGCATCAACAGCAACAGCAGTCTTGCCTGTTTGACGATCACCAATAATTAATTCTCGCTGACCACGACCGACTGGTACCATTGCATCAACTGACTTCAAACCTGTTTGTACCGGCTGATCAACTGACTGACGCGCAATTACGCCTGGTGCCACTTTTTCAATTACATCACGTTCAGTGGTATTGATAGCACCTTTGCCATCAATAGGCTCACCTAAGGCATTAACAACCCGACCTAACAAAGCACGGCCTACTGGAACATCTAAAATACGCCCTGTTGTTTTAACTACATCACCTTCAGAAATGCGCTTATAGTCCCCTAAAATAACAGCACCAACTGAATCACGCTCCAAGTTTAAAGCTAAACCAAATACATTATTTGGAAACTCTAACATTTCACCTTGCATAACGTCAGATAGACCATACACACGGCAAATACCATCTGTTACTGATACAACGCTTCCTTGATTACGAACATCAAGACTAACGCTGACACCGCTAATACGACTTTTGATTAAATCGCTAATTTCTGAAGGGTTGAGTTGCATAAATGCTCCAACAATAATATTAAATTCTGAATTAAGACTTATTACAATGCACTGAAAAACAATATTTTTGATGAAATCAATAATACAGATTTTTATTTACACTGAATTAAGTCCATACGTTAAACTAAAAAACCATGACGGCTTATTGCACTAAATTAGCTACATTAAATTACTTATACTACAAGTACCTATAATCAAACTATTAAGATTGCCTTCATGGCTTCTAATTGAGCTTTTACTGATGTATCTAGTACTTGGTCACCCACACTAACTCGAACACCACCAATTAAACTAGCATCTATCACCACCTCTGGTTTAAGATGTACACCAAATTTTTTTTGTAAACTGATTGTTAAATCGGATAATTGATCAATCGTTAAAGCGAAAGCACTGGTAATAATAGCCTCATTAACACCCTCTGATTTATTTTTGAGCAATGTAAACTGTTCATTAATAGCGGGCAATAAAAATAGCCGCTTATTTTGAATCAATACCATTAAAAAATTAGATATTAATTTAGATGGGGAGGCTTTATGTTCAGCACTAAATGCAAAGAGTATTGAATCAACTTGTTCTTTTTGACTTAAAAAAGGATTCTTAAATAGCAACTGTACAGCTTGACTATCAACCACAGCATTAAGAGACAGCAGTTCAGCTTGAATCTTAGCAACATCATTTAATTGAGTAGCAGAAAACAAAGCCTCTGCATAAGGACGAGCGACAGTTGAAATTTCAGCCATAGAATTTTACTCCGAATACCAATTAAAGTTTAGTTTTAAGCGCAGTTAATAAATCAGCATGAATAGATAGATTTACTTCACGCTTTAAGATTTGCTCCGCACCTGATATTGCCAATGAGGCAACTTGTTCACGTAAAGATTGTTTGGCAAGAAACATTTGCTGCTCAATCTCCACTTTAGCAGCCTGCAAAATTCGCGAAGATTCTGCTTCAGCCCCTGCTTTAGCTTCAGCAATAATGGTTATTGCTTGCTTTTCAGCATCAGTCACTAGAGTTTTATTGTCTAATTTAGCTTGCGCTAACTCGACCTTCACTTGCTTTTCTACTTCAGCTAAATTAGCTTGGGCTAACTCTGCAGCTTTAAGACCACTGGCTATTTTATCGCGACGTTCATCTAGCGCGATACATACGGGTGGCCAAACAAAGCGGAATACAAACCACGCTAGAGTAAAAAACACAAAGACTTGAACAATAAAAGTGGCGTTTAAATTCACAACCAGCTTCCTTCGCAATAAATCGTTTTTATAAAAAAAATCTTATAACTGAAGTATAAATATACATAAAAAACATATACTTTATATTCAGTTATACCCAACTGGTAGTCGCTTTACGACTAAAACCAAGAGACTGTTAGACTTAAAACTCACAACACAGCCTCACAAAAAAATTAGCCATTAAATGGATTTACGAAGGCAAACGTCATTGAAACACCAACGCCGATTAAAAACGCAGCTTCAATTAAACC
>JBDLSY010000139.1:0-2647 GCA_039805985.1 Pseudomonadota bacterium
AGTCAAAAGTGGACGTGATTAAATGTAATAATACAGATAAAAAAATTGCAGGCAGAAATTCAATTAAAAATGTAAAACCAATATATTTGGAAAATATTATTTTTTTTGAAAATAAAATACTATAAATTTTCACAAGAGATTGCATATTTTTTCGACTCATTTGATGTTATTTTGCTATGTGCGATATAGCTGCTTAGGCAATCAATGTGGCGCCTAGCAGAATCTTTGTGTGTCTAAAAGCTCTATTCATTTCATTCCACCAAGTTCTTAAGCTATATCTTTTAAGATGTCCATTTAAATATTAGCATTATTAAACTGATAACAAAACAAAATAAAGATGAAAATCTAAAAACGTTACTCAAAAAACTACCAAAAAGTGGCTTTTTTAAAATCGCAATAAATGAAAAACTTCGCTTCACCTCTGAAGTAGATTCCTCAATAGTTGAAAACATCGAAAGAGTAAAACCTAGCAAAAGCCAAAAATTGCTCTTTTCGTGGATACCTAGCAAAAGCATAACTACTAAAATTCCAGCATAGCCGAATATGCGATACCAAAAGTTGCCGTCGATGTGTTTCATTAGTATTAGTGAATAAAGTTATTTTTGTATATCTATGCTGAACAAGAATGCACAAATTTGCTATTAATAAAGTAGCTGCTAAAGCATTAAATACGCCGGCTATTGACACATTTATGCACTTGAAAACTCAATTTGCATCATCCCACCAAGTACCCCAGCTGTATACTTGTCCTACATTATTTCTATCACCATTTTTAGGTGTAACTGCTTTGTGTGAGTATTGATTGCAATATGGCGCGGCATCACCATTAGCATCATTACTAGGTATCATGTCTCGTGCTCTTGCAGACACTTGTGCTATTGATGCAAGTACAGGGGCTGGTGCGTTGCGATATCCTGCCATGCCGCCTGCTATTGATGACAATTTTGATTTATTAAGTTGTTCCATGATATTTCCTTTAATTAAATTTTCACAATTTATTTTCTTCAAACTCTTTCAACTCAGCTCTTAACTTCTCCAGCCCAGGTGGTTCCCCGTTAAACCAAAACCATGCAGAGTCTGTGCCACCATGGCGGATAACTTCTTGATTGACTGATGCAGTAATAAGCACTGCACAACCAAGAATCGTTAGCAATATTGCTGCTGCAATAGCACAAGTAATCAAAATAGATATCAACGACACACCAGGCGCCATGTCTGCGCTAGCAATGCTGATTAAAGCGGACAGCATAGCGATGGCTATAAATACTTTTATTGCAAAATATGCATGTATTTTTGATGAAGTCATGATTATATATTTTTCATTAAATAATAAGAAAAAGTAAATACTATTGCATTATGCATTAAATGTATTAATACTCCTTCTGTGCAAATAATGCTGAATTTAACATATTTTATTCTGATTGATATATAGTATAATTGAATTTGAAATAACACTGCTATTTTTAATGCAATAATCCAATTGTGTGTTATCAAATGAATTGCGCAGAAAATCGTGGCTACAGTTAAATAGTTTAATAAGTATTGAAATTTTATTTTAGAAAAAAAATTGAATAAAAAAACCACTAATAAAGTTTCTATAATTGGCGCTATTATTACTACATCAAAAAATTTCAACCAAATGTCTTTTTTTAAATTAAAATTATCAAAATAATTTACCTGTTTGTTGGTGAATAATTTGATTGCAATTGATGCAAACATTAGTAAGGAAAAATTATAAAGTACTGAAACCCCACTCCAACTTAATGCACTAATAAGTGACAACTTACTCGAATTTGATATTTGAAACCTATTGCGCATATTTTGTCACTTCATTGTTTATTGTTTATTGTTTATTGTTTATTGTTTTGTAGCGGCGGTGAATTTTGATTCTCCGCCGCTTTTTATCTTTACTGTGGACTATAAAAATCACCCATGCCGTTGTAGTACGTTGGGGAGCCGCCCAGTGGGTTTTGGCTATTGTTGAATATCCACGTCAGATACGTTGCTGCAGCCGCCGCCTCTGGATTAGTCAAGGTATATGAAATTCCATTTGCATAAGCTGCCGAATCCGCATCAGACCAGCTTGGACCACATGAGCCTCCGTCATCATCCCCACCACTCACATAACTCAAATCACTAGTTGTCAAAATTCTCATTTAAATACTCCTAATACATTACCGTATCGGACGGTACACCGTTTTACTCTTACCCTAGCCGCCGCGCGTCAGTGTTGGATTCGAGTTCAAAACCTTCAATTGCGCCCTCGCCGCCAGCAGCGGCTCTAGCACCCATTCCCATATTTTTCTGCGTTCTTGCAGCACATCAGCCTCTAGCGTTAGCCCTGCTTTAAGTTGCAACGGTTCGCCGTAGCTGGCGATCGTTTGTTGGTCTAGCTGCACGTTGATGCGGTACAGCGCTTCGTTGCTGCCTGCTTGCGCCATGAGCTGCTGGGATATATTAGGTGGCAGCTCGCTCGCAGCACAGGGGGTGGTGGAGATGGCGGTGATGTGGCCGGTTTGTAGGCCGAACTTTTGGTAGGGGTAGGCGGCGTATCGCATGTAGACGGATTGGCCAGGCTTGAGGAAGCCGGCGGTGCGGCTGGGGGCGTAGAGGTGTGCTTGGAGGGCGTTATCTACTGGCAACCCTT
>JBDLSY010000140.1:0-2562 GCA_039805985.1 Pseudomonadota bacterium
TAGTATATCTTATCTATGCAGATGAAAAATCGGAAGAATTACAAAAATACCGTATCGAAAATTTAAACTATTTAATAAATAAAACAAATGACAATTTAAGAAAAGGTATTTGTTATTACAACATTGGAAATATTTTAATAACATATAAAGGCTCTAATATACAGAAATCAGTGCAGTACTATTTCAAATCAAGAAAATTTGATCCAAATTATGAAAATCGACATTATTGGTGGTATGAACTAGCAGGTTTAATGTTTGAAAAAAAACATTATAAAATTTCTGAATCTTTTTATAGAAAATCTCTGCAATTAAAGATCTCTAGCGCATATACAGGAGTTTTAAGATTTGAGAAAAAAAGTTCTCCAAAATTAATTTATTTGTTAATTGCGGATTGTCTTTTTATGCAGGGTAAATTTATTGAAGCTCACAAATTATTTGAAGAACATTATTCTGAAACAAACTTATATTATGAATATATTTTAAAAGATATGGTTTGCATACACCTTATAGAAATGAAACTAGGTAACGTTATTTTAGATAAAAAAAAATCTTTAACGATTTGTGAAAAAATATTGCTAATATCTAAAGATGAAGAAATAATTTTATTATTAAAAAAAGCTGTTAAATTAGACCCTTTAAATTCTTTAGCTTGGTTTAATCTTGGTATAGCTCTAAATCAAACTAAAGAATTTGAAGAATCTTTAGTTTGTTTTATAGTATCTGGAGTAATTGTAACTGGTGATAAAGAAGCTCAATTTAATGCTTTATTTATTTGTCTTCACCAAAGAAATTTAGAGCGTTTTCAAGTATTAATACACTACATAATTGAAAAACACGGAAAAATGATAGCAAATGATTTTACTGATTACATAATGAAACAAAATTACACATTTGATTTTAAGCAACAAATGCTAAAAGCATTTACTGAATTTTTTGAAGTCCATAAAAATATAAAAAATAATTCATAGTAACAGTTTTGCATAATACTAACTTAACAATAAATCAAGTTTAGTAACCTAAAACCCGCCCGAACCCCAGTTACTCGATGTAAGTTTTGAGTTCACAAAACACTTACAAACTAATTAATTTACAACCGTTTAAACGCGTTTCGTGCCGCAGCAATGGTGTCTTCAATGTCTTGTTCGGTGTGTGCCGCACTGACAAAACCTGCTTCATACATTGCAGGTGCAAAATAAACGCCTTGATTAAGCATATCATGAAAAAAGCGATTAAAAGTATCGCTGCCTTTTGCCATCACTGTTTGATAATTTTGCGGCAAGCCTGACTGAATGTGGTCTATAAAGAAAAAGCCAAACATTCCCCCTTCAGAATCACCCAATAAAGGCACACCCGATTCAGCGGCTGCCGCACATAAGCCCGTAACCAAATCACGCGTACGACTGGCTAACTGCTCATAAAAATTAGGCTGTTGTAATAGTTTTAAAGTCGCTAAACCACACGCCGTTGCAATAGGATTGCCTGACAATGTACCCGCTTGATATACCCCGCCCAAAGGCGCTAAATGGCTCATAATGGCTTTAGATGCACCAAAAGCCGCTAAAGGCATACCGCCGCCAATGACTTTTCCTAAAACGGTCATATCAGGCTTAACGCCGTGTAAACCTTGAACGCTACCTAATCCAACACGTAAACCCGTCATCACTTCATCATAAATTAACAATGCACCATACTCGGTACATAAACGCCGCATCGCCGCTACAAACGACGGTGAAGCTCGCACAAAATTCATATTGCCTGCAATCGGTTCAACCATTACGCAAGCGACTTCATGGCCGTATTGTGCAAAAGCCACTTCTAATTGCTCAATGTGGTTATATTCCAAGACTGTTGTGTACTGCACCACTTCAGGTGGTACACCCAGACTAGTGGGGTGACCAAAGGTGGCTAAACCACTACCTGCTTTAACCAATAAAGCATCAGCGTGGCCGTGATAACACCCTTCAAATTTAATAATACGCTTACGCCCTGTAAAACCGCGTGCTAGACGAATAGCACTCATACCAGCTTCTGTGCCGCTGGAAACTAAACGCACTTGCTCCATACTCGGGAACAGTTTTAAAATTTCTTCTGCCAATTGAACTTCCCGTTCAGTCGGCGCCCCAAAGCTAAAGCCTTCTAATAAAGCGGCTTGTACTGCTGATAACACAGTTGGGTGGCCATGCCCGACAATCATCGGACCCCATGAACCAATATAGTCAATGTAACGTTGCCCAGCAGCGTCCCACATATACGCACCTTGTGCTTTAGCAATAAATTTAGGTGTACCGCCAACCGCTTTAAATGCACGTACAGGCGAATTAACACCACCAGGAATAACTTGTTGAGCGCGGTCAAACAGTTGCTTATTAACACAAGCATCATTGTTTATAACATTTTGGTTTATATTTAGCATGATTTTATAGTAATAAATAATAAATAATAAATAATAAATAATAAATAATAAATAATAAATAATAAATAATAAATAATAAATAATAAATAATAAATAATATTAGTCAGAGTAAACACAAAATACAGATGACAATATACAGTGTAAAAAAT
>JBDLSY010000141.1:0-6276 GCA_039805985.1 Pseudomonadota bacterium
TTTATTAGTACCAGGAATCGGTGCTCAAGGGGGCGATATACAGGCTACAATCAATGCAGGTATTGTCGAAAATAATTCATCAAATTATGGCATGATGATTAACTCCAGCCGTGCCATTATGTATGCTAGTAGTGGATTAAACTTTGCACAAGTTGCTGCAATCGTTGCTAAACAAACACGTGATTCAATTCGCCATGCCCAACACAGACTCACTCGTTAAAGGAGATACTATGACAAGCTTTAGAACATTTTTAAACAACAACTCGTCAAAACTAATTAACCAACACATCGTTATCAATGTAACTCAAAAAACAACTATAAAAACAACTATAAAAATAACTACAGGATTAATAGTATTTGCATTAATTGGTTTAAATAGTAATATAGTTTATGCACAAACAGCTTATAGCTATTTTACTAATAACGAAACTCTTTTAAATAAAATAAACAAAGTAGCTAAAAATGATGAAATTAATTCTTTTATAAATTCTAATATTAATATTACTAATGCTAATGCTAATGCTAATACTAATATTAATATTAATACTAATAATACTTCCTCTAATAATGAGATTGCCAATCAACTTGATTTAGATTCTAATCTTGTAGATGAGACAGCAGTACTAGACAGTAAAAATTTAGACACATTTTTTGAGAAAATTACCAATACTTCAAAATCTACTTTTAATACTGCCAGTAAAGTTACAAATAGCGTGTTTCACGCTACGCAGTCACTCATCGGTAATGCGCTAGGATTATTAGGTGTACCCTATCGCTACGGTGGTAACACAGCTGAACAAGGTTTAGATTGTAGTGGGTTTGTTAAATTAGTATTTGCACAAACTTTAGGTATAATCCTGCCGCGTCGTGCCAGTGATATGGGTAAGCTCGGATTTCAAGTGGGTAAAAGTGATTTAGAACCAGGTGATTTAGTATTTTTTAATACGATGCAACGTATCAATTCACACGTAGGTATTTACATTGGCGGCGGTGAGTTCGTACACTCGCCCTCAACAGGTGGACGGGTTCGTGTAGAAAAATTAACCAATTCATACTGGAAACAACGCTTTGAATGGGGCAAGCGTATTACACACCTAACAAAATAATCGACAATATTACAATATTATTGTGTGATTTTCCTTGGGATATTTTCGGACATAATTCATTATTTTTAATGCGTTATTAAATATAAATCGTTATTAAATATAAATATAAACAATAAAGGGTGGCACTGATTTAATCAATACCACCCTTTACTTATATCTATAGCCAGTCAATAATAACTGGCGTAATAATTAACGTTTTGTAAACCGTTTTGAACGGCCATCTAAACCATCGCGTCCGCCATCTTTGGCAGAAGAACCACCAAATCCTGTGCTTTGACGTGGAGCGGGTGCAAAGCTACCTGCGGTTTGAAAGCGATTTGACGGTGCAGTGTTTTTGAATTCAGTATGCCCCCTAGGCGTGCGTTGCTCAAAATTTGCCCCCCCTGAACTATTGCGGTCAGCAGAAAATCCACGCCCAGTACCACCGTTACCAAACCCAGTAGACGGTGCGCGCTCATTGTGTTGTGCGCCATATTTACGGCCATCACGTTGGTTACCGCCACGGCCTGAACGGCTTTCAAAGCCAGTTTTACCACCGCGTCCTCCACCTGGACGGTCTAAACTGGGCGCTGGTTTTTTAGGCTCAAAACCTGCAATGACATCAACAGGAATAGATTGTGTAGTAAAGCGTTGAATAGCACGGATTTTATGGGCTTCATCAGCAACTGCTAAAGTCAAAGCAGTGCCTGTTTTTCCTGCACGGCCTGTACGGCCAATACGGTGTACATAGTCTTCGGCAGTCATCGGTAAACCAAAATTAATTACATGGCTAATTGTTGGCACATCAATCCCACGGGCAGCGACATCAGTTGCAATCAAAATACGTAAATCACCTTTACGTAAACCATTAAGTACGCGTGTACGGCGACCTTGTGGCATACCGCCATGCAGGGCTGCAGCACCATGACCTGCATCATACAGTTTGTCTGCTAACCAATCAGCATCACGTTGTGTACTGGTAAATACAACCGCTTGGTCTACTTCAACACGGCATAAAATACTGTCTAACAAGTCATATTTGTGTTGTGCACTGTCTGCCCAATGCAACACTTGGGTAATATTATCGTGTTTATCGGTATGGCTAGCCACATCAATTCGCTTAGGGTCACGGGTTAATTTTTGTGCTAACCCACCCACATTGCCAGCAAATGTCGCTGAAAATAAAACCGTTTGACGGTCTTTGGTTAAATTTGAGGCAATATGTTCAATGTCTTCAATAAATCCCATATCTAACATGCGGTCAGCTTCATCAAGCACCAGCGTAGAGACGTTGCTTAAATCAACACTTTTACTTTGTATATGGTCAATTAAACGACCTGGTGTTGCCACAATTATATTTGGACGAGATTTTAATTGTGCCAATTGTGCACCATAAGGGACACCACCAACAACGGTTGCCACTTTAAAACCGACGACAGAGCGACCATATTTGACAGCAGCATCAGCAACTTGCTGGGCTAGTTCACGGGTGGGACACAATATTAAAACACTGGCTTGTGGACGGTTTGGATTAACCGCACCGGCACCACGACCAAAAGCACCACGAACGGGGCGAGCGACACGGTCATTTTGAACTGCCGAGGCGGCATATAGTTCTGGGTTACTTTCTTGTAAAAGTAACATTTTTTGTAAAGCAGGCAGTAAAAAAGCGGCCGTTTTACCACTGCCTGTAGCAGCTGAAACCATTAAGTCGTTACCCGCTAATCCCAACGGAATAGATTGAGCTTGAACGGTTGTTGCTTCGGTATAACCCGCTTGGAGGATTGCTTCAAGTAATTTTGGATGTAAGTTTAAATCGGCGAATAACATATTTTATACTTTCTAGTCATATATGACTAAAATCGTGCTGCACTTAAAGTAAATGCAGTCAACGCAAAACACACGTCGTAGCTAAAGCAACGACATAATAATGTTGAAGGTGTTTAAACCAATGGTTAACTTTGAATCAAAACTACTAAATATATTAGTATGGTTAATATGAACAATAGCTATAATTTTGGTTTAGAATCACAGGCTCAACGGCGACATCGCCATTAGCTGTTAAGAAGCGTTAAATTTACGGTAGTAAAAAACGCGGTGTGCTAGTGGGGATGAAACATAAATAAATAATTTATGTAGTCCGATATTGTATCATAAAATAAATTTACTTATAAAAAATTAGTCCATAAATCAGTAACTATGCTTTTTTATTCACATACATTTACATACATTTACATATATTTATATTTATTTATGCATATAAAGAATTAAAAACACCGTGTAGAGTGTTTGCAGCCAAATGGCCATTGCGTACTGCCCCTTCTAATGTAGCAGGATAAAGGGCTTTTGTATTGTAAATATAATCGCCCGCCAATACTATAGTAGGGTGTGCTGTTTGAGTAATCGGGCGTACTAGTGTTGTTGTGCAACTAAATGTAGCCTGTTTTGCATGAATCACTAGGCTATTTAAAACAATTGCTTGACTTAAACAAGGAAAAACCTGTACAAGCCTATTTATTGCAGCACTCACCAAATCAGATTTAGACTGTTTAATAGCAATATGGCTAGAAGATAAAACAAGTGTGAGCCACCCCAAATGTGCTGCTACTAAATAACTACGGTCTAATACTACGGCATTTTGAATACTACTAACTTTAACATCTGCTTGGTCAGGTTCTGGCATAATGAGTACGGCAGATGTTAATAGGTGTTGATTATTACGATTAATAACATCTAATTTAAGATGAATCGTAGTAATGGGTTCAGTAGCTTGTACCGCTATTTGATTTAAATTATCACTGATACAGTGGGTAGGTAAAAACCGAACGGCATCTTTGGCGGTAGTCGCGCACACAACGCCATCAAATTGGACGCTACTATCACGGGTGTAAATAGACAAATTATCATTATCGTTATTAATAATCATTGATTCAACAGCAGTACCCAGTTGTATAGTTGCTCCGTTGTCAGACAATTTTTTTAATGCTAAATCAGGCAACGTTGCGCCTAAGTCATCACGTGGAATTAGCATACTTGCTTGATAGCTGCCTGCTAGTAAACCATCTTTAATGACCTGTTTAAATATAATTGCACTGGCAATATTGGGCGGTGTGTTTAGTGTGGCATAACACAATGGTTGCCATAAAGCGGTGTTAAAGGGTACAGGAAAATTAAGCCGTACAAGCCATTGTTGAACCGTTTCTTGTGGTTTAGGTGAATCAATCAATAAACGAATCGCTGCTTTTAGCCGTAAATACTGTTCTATTAACGTGGGTTGGTTTTTATGAATACGGGCATTCAGCAGAGCTATAAGCAAAGGAAGTTGCTTTAAAAAACCAGTTGCCCATAGATGATTTGGGTTAATAGTATCACCCCAACTGGGTAATTTAATATGCAATAAATCAGGTACATGCCAGTTAGTTGGTAATCGTAAAAATGCAGTATCTATATCAAGATTGACTGATTTTAAAAGTGCTAAAGTTTCGCTATAGGCTGTTAAAAGAACATGTTGTCCATTATCAACTGCAAAGGGTGCTTTATCACCAGCACGGTAAGCGGTACTGGCTCGTCCCCCCACACCTAATAGTTTAGGACTACGTTCATACAGTGTTATATGATACCCCTGTGCTTGTAAATTTAAGGCAGCAGTTAAACCCGCCCAACCCGCACCGATAACTGCAATTTTACGCATTATGTGCTGTACGTTTTAGCTAAATGATGTAATACTTTGATGGCGGCTTGTGGTGCAATCCAAGTACGCCAAGCCAACCATAATTTTTTAATGGGTGTTAAGCTAATACGTTGCTTTAATACTAAAAATTGACTGTGTTCTATTTCAATTAATAAAGCGGCGTAAACACGTGCCATAATTAAGCCAGAACGTTGTGCTTTAATTTGTGATTTAGGTAAAGCTTCTAAGGCATTAAGTGCATGTGTTAAATGTTGCCATGCGTGTGTTGCCATCACTTGTAATACGGTAGTCATTGCTGGGCTGGCTTGACGGGACAACACATCAGCAGGCTTTAAACCATGCTTGTGTAATAAATCAGCAGGTAAATAAACTCTACCTAATAGTGCATCTTCACCCACATCACGAATAATATTAATGCGTTGTAAGGCTTGACCCATGTGTGTTGCATAACTATTACAATCTAATTTAATATCAGCACTAAAAATACGTGCCGACATCATTCCAACCACACTGGCAACTCGCCAGCAATAAATACTTAATGTTTCATCATCACTGTAGCATTGTTGTTGTAAATCCATCTCCATACCTGCTATTACTGCATAAAACTCTTGTAGCTTTAAACCGTAATATATTGCTGGCGCGTGCAGTGCAAGACAAATGGGGTGAGTGGCTGGATTAGCTGGATCAGCAGCAAACATACGTTCAATTTCTGCACGCCACCAGTGTAATTTTTGACTGGCTATTGTTGTATCAGTGACTGTATCAACGACATCATCAACCGCCCGACAAAAAGCGTATAACGCCATAATGGCTTCGCGTTGTGCAACAGGTAAAAATAAAAAACTATAGTAAAAGCTTGAACCCGATTGGGCAGCTTGTTGACGACAATAGGCGTTTGGATTCATAGTATTATTTTAGATTGCCTTGGTATAACTGCCAAATTAATTTTAATCCTGCGGGTAAATCCCGCTTAGTTAAAGTGGGACGATGCTGAATCACATCATAATTACACGCAGACAGTTTATTTAAAATTAGCCACCCACCCGCTATTATGGCGGTAATTTCGGCTTTAAAGCGTCCTTTTAATAAAGGCAATAAAACAAAACCTTGCCGCATACGACCACGTGCATCTTCGCATAAGGCATGCATCATTGCAGCATATTCGGCAGAATATTGGGTTAAGCTAGGGCTACCGTAACGTAAAAGAATGTCTTGCGGAATATAGGTTCTAGGAATATTAGCGTTTTGGTCTTTTGCAACATCTTGCCAAAAATTAATTAATTGTAAACCAGTACAAATATGGTCGCTGGCAGCAAAGCTTTCAGGTGTACACGGTGCGCCAACAATATGTAGCATTAGGCGACCCACTGGGTTAGCTGAATAAGCACAGTAATTCAATAAACTACTCATATCAAAATGGCGTGGAAAATTAGGTGTTTTTAAGTAGTCAGCATCTTGATGGACATCTTGAATAAATGCAGTGAGTAAATCGCGTAAATA
>JBDLSY010000142.1:0-2556 GCA_039805985.1 Pseudomonadota bacterium
GATTTTTAAAATAATCGCACTGTCTAAACCTGCCAACAATGAATGTGCTTCATCAATAAAATTATCCCAAGTCACTGTAGTAATAAATTTACAGTCAGCGTGCGTTGCATCGGCTAGTGAAATACACCATTCTTTAAATATATTGAGTGTGTCTATTGTGGCTAATTCATGACGATGAATCACTTGCCAGCCTAAAATAACCGAGTCATTATTTGCTGTATCTGAACACACAAAGACTGGCAGAGACTGTTGCCATGCACGCTCATTTAAAAGCAATAGAAATTGCTCTTTATCTACTACATTTGCCCATGTGAGTCGGGCTTGATAATGAAACAGTTCATGGGCAAAAAAAGGTGGCAGCGTAGATATTACTTTGGCAGGCACTAAAGTGGTAATAAATTCATCTTGTGTTGTATCAAGCTTCACCTCACTACTAACCGCTTTTGACGTATATAAAAAGGTTTCTTTTTCAGTATCTGCTATCGTATCTATTATTGTCGTATCTATTATTGTCGTATCTGTTGTCGTATCTACTATCAAATGCTTATTTTCTATCAATTCTTCCAAAATAATTGGATTTTTTTGAGCAGTAAACGCCGTTAAATCACCAATAACTCCTAAAATATTACGAAACTTATTCATGTGATAAGAGGCATCAACCGATTGAATACTAGAGTCCGTTGTTACAAGCACATTATTAGATTGATCGCGGCTTAGCTTTATTTTATTTTGTAGTTGTTGTACACGCCAAAAAAACCATAGCCAACGCATACTTAAAATAAACACAATACTCACCACACAGATTAAAGATGGTAACCATAAATCGCTAGCCGTACTGACGGGCAAATGATTGTCTGTAGTTTTTACAGTTGAGCTAATAGGTGTCATCAAAAGTCGGTATGTTTATCAACTAAATACGAATAAATAAATACGAATAAATAAATTTAAAAATAGTAGCAATTAAGCCAAAGCCAGTTTAGCTGCTGCTGATACCTGTGTCATATCGGCTTTACCCGCTAACTTTGATTTTAACGCCCCCATTAATTTACCAATATCTTGAACGGTATTAGCACCTATCTCTAATTTGACTTGAGCGACTGCTAAGGTAATTTCGTCAATAGTCATTTGTGCAGGCATATAGGTTTGCAAAATTGCCAGTTCCGCCTGTTCTTGATCAACCAAATCTTGACGGCCTGCACTGGCAAATTGTGCAATACTGTCTTTGCGTTGCTTGATAGATTTTTCAATAATAGCAGTAACTACAGCATCACTCGGCTCTAGCCGTTCATCAACTTCTTTTTGTTTAATGGCCGCAAGCAACATACGAATCGTTCCTAAGCGTACTGTGTCCTTGGCACGCATAGCGTTTTTCATATCTTCTGTAATATTGTTTTTTAACGTATTCATAGTAAATCCTGATAAATAAATAAATAAATAATAAGTAAGTAAATAAGTAAGCAAGTAAGTGATATTTTACTCAATATTAATCGCATTAATTTTTTTCATCAATTCATCGGTTTTGCTTAAAGCCACAATCATTTTTTGGTAATGCAAAATGTCATCAAATTCAAGCGTACGTCCTTTACGGTCTTTCAGCCATTTTTGTGCAGGCTGATAACCCCCAATATAAAATTCCCAAGCGATTAATGGCACATTGTCAAAATATTGCGTGTCATTGATATACACTTTACCTAAATTCCCCTCCTTTGGAGGGGTGCTATTTATGGCGGGGTGGTTATTTTCAAATCGTAGATTACTTACCCTATTCTCTCCATCAATCGGATATTGCGTAATGTAGTCTTCAACTGCATCACTTTCTAATAAATGTATTTGACGCAATTCACCGCCCAGTTTTACCAATTGCCAAAACGTGCTTGAGTCTTTCAGATAAGGTACGCGCGGAAAATCAATTTTTAAAAATTCTTTGTATTTTTCACGGTACGCGGGCGAATGTAACACCGCATAAATATAATCTAATAAGTCAATCGGGGCAAAATCTCCGCCCTGCGAAATAGTAGAAAGATTAGCGGCTTGCTCATTGTTTTTTACCACCCCGCCCTGCGGGCACCCCTCCAGAGGAGGGGAATTAGATTGCTTTTCATTAACAAAGCGTAAGCCAAGTTGTTCTGCTATTTTTTTAATAATCTCTGCATCTAAATTGGGTGTTCTAAAAATGCTTGTGCTTTCACCGCTATTAAATTCCCCTGCGTATTCGCCGCTATTAAATTCCCCTCCTTTGGAGGGGTGCCCGCAGGGCGGGGTGGTGATACTTTGCTGCCCGTTGGTGTCGGGGTAAAGATAGAGGGGGAAAGCATAGGTTGTTTCTTTTGTTTGAAGAGAAACAGTGCACATATCAATTAAATATTTTGAAATAAAAATATGTTGGAAATTAAAAGTTGATAATTGTCGACAAGTCATTATTGCTACATTAGTTTTCAACATATGTTTCATTACGGGAAATCTATGTCTTTGAACCTTTCCTAAATCGTACTCAATATTTCTTATATCAAATGGTCTATAGTCATAAAATTGATTAGATTTTTCAAATTTTGAAAA
>JBDLSY010000143.1:0-3074 GCA_039805985.1 Pseudomonadota bacterium
AGATTCATCGGTAACAGCATACCTACTCAAGCAACAAGGACATACCGTAACAGGTATGTTCATGAAAAACTGGGAAGACGATGACAACAGTGAACACTGCACTACGCGTCAAGATTGGTTAGACGCTGCCAGTGTTGCAGACACCTTAAATATTGAAATTGAAGCAGTTAACTTTGCTAGCGAATATAAAGACCGTGTATTTGCCTATTTTTTGCAAGAATATGCCGCAGGACGAACACCTAATCCTGATATTTTGTGTAATACTGAAATAAAATTCAAAGCTTTTTTAAATCATGCTTTAAGTTTAGGTGCTGAAAAAATGGCTACTGGGCATTATGCAGGTGTACGCGAATTAAATGGACGGTACGAATTACTGCGTGCGGTTGATGAAACCAAAGACCAAAGTTATTTTTTGTATGGCTTAAATCAAAAACAGCTTTCGCATGCACTGTTTCCACTACATAACATTCGGAAAACTCAAGTGCGACGTATTGCCACCGAAATTGGCTTGCACAACAATACTAAAAAAGATTCAACAGGGATTTGTTTTGTTGGTGAACGGCCATTTCGCGATTTTTTGAACCGTTATTTACCTAGCCAGACAGGGTTTATTTGCGATGAACACAATAACCGTATTGGAATACACATGGGTTTAGCTTTTTATACTTTAGGGCAGCGTAAAGGTTTAGGAATAGGGGGTTTAAAACAAAGTAATGGTGAACCTTGGTTTGTAGCACGCAAAGATTTAACAAATAATCTTTTGTATGTAGTACAAGGCCATGACCATCCTTGGTTGCAAAGCCACAGAATTACTGTTCAAGCCATGCATTGGATTAGTGGGTCTGCCCCTTTAGGTGATACACTCAATAAATTAAGTGCTAAGACGCGGTACCGTCAAACTGACAATAAATGTGAAATAATAACTATTGATTTAATAACAGGTGCTTGTTTATTTAGCTTTAAGCAAGCACAATGGGCGGCTACACCAGGTCAAAGCCTAGTGTTATATGATGATGATGTCTGTTTAGGTGGCGGGATTATTACAGATGTTCAATAGATTAGGATTTTGCTATCTCTATATATTTAAGATAAAAATCGCTAAAAAATTCTTAATTAAACCCGTTTGCTTTTATGAACCATACACATCAATACAACGATACATACAGTGATATTAAAACTATTAATACACCTATTTTAAATTTTGCTACTTACCGTTTTATAGCTTTGGAAGAACCTATTTTAGTACGTGACTGGTTACGTGAAGTAAGTGTTAAACACCATATGCGGGGGACTATTTTATTAGCCCATGAAGGCATTAATTTATTTGTAGCCGCCTTAGAATCAAATGCCCGCGCTTGGCTTACTGAAATAGAATCTGATAGTCGTTTTAGCCATTTAGTCCCAAAAGAAAGCTGGTCTGCCAGCATTCCTTACCGTAAATTGGTCTGTAAAGTACGTCCAGAAATTATTAAAATGAATGAACCATGTATTGTACAATCTCATGGCAGAGCACCCGCAGTTGATTCAGCCACTTTAAAACGCTGGCTTGATACAGGGATTGATGATAACGGTGTACCTGTTGTTATGTTAGATACACGCAATCAATTTGAAGTGGATATGGGTACTTTCAATGATGCAGTCAGTTGGAATATTCAGCGTTTTACTGAATTTCCACAAGTAGCCAATAGCCATATCACTGATTTAAAAGATAAAACTGTGGTGAGCTTTTGTACAGGCGGTATTCGCTGTGAAAAAGCGGCCATTTATTTACGTCAAGCAGGAATTGATGCCTATCAACTAGAAGGCGGTATTTTAAAGTACTTTGAGCAAACAGGTGGCACACACTATACAGGCAATTGTTTTGTATTTGACGACCGTGCAGTATTAGACACTTCACTCAAGCAAGTAGGTGATTATCCACCTGATACACAATTTAATCCAAAACTGTATAACCGGTAAAAAATTAGAACTTCCTTTTATTTGTTTATTTATTTAATGAGCAAGCCCCCAATTTTTACCAATGCCTATTTCTGCAATTAAAGGTACAGTCAGTGTTAGTGCATTGGTCATTAAGCTTGGAATATTTTTTTGAATCACTTCTAATTCATTGTCAGGCACTTCCAATATTAACTCATCATGCACTTGCATAATTATTTTGCTATTCAACTGATTTAATTTAAGCCAAGCAGCAATATTAACCATCGCTTGCTTAATTAAATCGGCTGCTGTACCCTGCATGGGTGCATTAATTGCCGCACGTTCAGCCCCTGCCCGACGCGGACCATTGGCATTAATATCAGGTAAATAAATACGCCGCCCTAATACAGTGGATACGTATCCTTGGGCTTTTGCCTCTAGCTTAATACGTGACATATAGGCTTTAACCCCCGTATACCGAGCAAAATACCGTTCAATATAGCCTTTTGCTTCTGTATTGCTAACACCTAAAGCATTAGCCAAACCAAAGGCACTCATGCCGTAAATTAAACCAAAATTAATTGTTTTAGCATACCGTCTTTGTTCATTCGTTACGGTATGAATCGCATCACTGGATACCCCAAAAATCTCTGCGGCGGTCGCACGATGTATATCAAGACCCGCGTTAAACGCTTGAATTAAGGCAGAATCTTGTGAAATATGTGCCATAATTCGAAGCTCAATTTGAGAATAATCTACACTAACTAAATGACACTCTGATGCTGCAATAAACGCTTGACGAATACGGCGACCTTGTACTGTTTTTATAGGGATATTTTGTAAATTAGGTTCGCTAGAAGACAAGCGGCCTGTAATAACGGCGGCTTGTGAATAGTGCGTGTGTACCCGCCCAGTTACTGGCTCAATTAATAAGGGCAAAGGATCGGTATACGTATTTTTTAATTTAGCAAGGCTGCGGTGTTGCAAAATAACGGCAGGTAATAAACAAGGCTGTCCCTTACTGTCCTTTACGTGTACCAAGGTTTGTAAAGTATCTTCGTCCGTACTGGGTGCACCTGTCGCTGTTTTACTTTGAATGGGATAACCCAATTGTTGATACATGATATCGCCCAATTGTTTAGGCGAATGTAAGTTAA
>JBDLSY010000144.1:0-2791 GCA_039805985.1 Pseudomonadota bacterium
CAATGTAGGCGATTGGGATTCAACCGTAGAAGCCTTTAAAAAAATAAAAACTGAACACGGTACGATTGATATTTTAATTAATAATGCAGGTATTACACGTGATGGGCAATTTAGAAAAATGACTGTACAGCAATGGCGTGAAGTGATTGACACCAATTTAAACAGCATGTTTAATGTAACTAAACAAGTGATTGATGATATGCTTGATAAAGGCTGGGGACGAATTGTTAATATTAGTTCAGTGAATGGACAAAAAGGGCAGTTTGGACAAACTAATTACTCAACGGCTAAAGCAGGTTTACACGGTTTTACAATGGCTTTGGCACAAGAGGTTGCAGGCAAAGGTGTAACCGTCAATACGGTCTCACCAGGTTATATTGGTACTGATATGGTACGGGCGATTCGTCCTGATGTATTGGATAAAATTGTTAGTGGTGTTCCTGCTAAACGTTTAGGTACGCCTGAAGAGATAGGCTCAATGATTGCTTGGATTGTTTCTGAAGATGGTGGTTATGCCACGGGTGCTGATTTTTCAATTAATGGCGGTTTACACATGGGGTAAAAACTGTATTTACTTCCCCCGTTTGGGGGAGTAAAACAAGTATTTATAAGCCTTGAATAATATTTAAGCAGCATCTGTATATCACTGCATATCAAATACAGTGTTTAATAATATGATAAATTTATTTTTCTAGGCTTTTTTGACTAAACCAGTATGACGCAACAATGCCTGAATACTTGGTTCACGGCCACGAAAGGCGATAAAATTTTCCAGCATAGGCATACTGCCGCCCATCGCCAAAATACAATCACGGAATTGAATACCTATCGCGGTATTTAAAATATCATCACTGTCTTCAAAGGCAGAGAAAGCATCGGCAGACAATACTTCGGCCCACTTGTAGCTGTAATAGCCAGCAGCATAGCCGCCTGAAAAAATATGTCCAAAGCTATGTGCAAAACGATTAAATGCAGGCGGTGGATTAACGGATACTTGCTGACGCACTTCAGTCAATAATTGTTCAATACTTTGATGTATTTTTTGATGTAAACGTATATCAAATAAACTTAATTCTATTTGGCGAAGCATACCTAAACCCGCTTGAAAATTTTTGGCTGCTAATAACTTATTAAATAACTCTACTGGCATAGCCGCCTGAGTCTGCTGATGTGCCGTTAATTGTTGCAGCACTTGCCATTCCCAACAATAATTTTCCATAAATTGACTGGGTAGTTCTACAGCGTCCCATTCAACGCCATTAATACCGCTAATAGCTAAGTGGTCTACTTGTGTAAGTAAATGGTGTAGTGCATGACCAAATTCATGAAATAGTGTGATGACTTCATCATGACTAAGCAAGGCAGGTATATTGCCTAAAGGCTGTGCAGCATTACAAACAATTAAAGCAACAGGCAGTTGTATATCACCGTTTTGCAACATTTTACGGCTCGTCAATGAATTCATCCACGCACCACCTTGTTTATTCTCACGTGCATAGGCATCAATGTATAAATAGCCTATCGTTTTATCCTCAATATTGACAGCAAATACCCGTACACTGTGATGCCATACCGATGCAGTATACGGTACAAATCGTACTTTAAATAGAGTTTCAATTACATTAAATAGCCCAGAAAATACTTTAGGTTCTTGAAAATATTGTTTGACTTCATGGTCGCTATAAGCATATTTTTCTTGTCGCAGTTGTTCACTGACATACAATAAATCCCACGCTTGTAAGTCATTAATATGCAAATGTTCAGCGGCATAGGTATTGAGTTCTGCCCAATCTAATAACGCCCCAGGCTTGGCTTGATTAGCAAGGTCAGTTAAAAACGTGTCTACTTGTTCAGGCGACTTAGCCATTTTTGTGGCTAAAGATACATCGGCATAGTGTTTGTAGCCTAATAAGAGTGCTTGTTCATGACGTAAACGAATCAATTCATACATTAAGGGTGTATTATTATATTTTTCATCACCGATATTGCTGGCACGTGTGACATAAGCACGGTATAAAGTTTCACGTAGCTCACGATTTTTAACATACTGCATTACGGGTAAATAGCTAGGCATGTGCAAAGTAACCAAGTAGCCTTGCTTATTTTTAGCTTGGGCAGCGGCGGCTCGTGCCGATAATTCTTCAGCGGGCAAGCCTTGCAAATCATTGATATTTAAAGTGTGATACTCAAAAGCGGTTGTTGCATCTAACACATGTTCAGAAAATGTTTGTTGTAACTGGGCGATAGCAGCTTCGTTTTTGGCAAAAAGGCATTTTTTTTCTTGAGGTAATTGAGCACCACTTAAGGTAGAATCACGCAAGGCATTTTTAATTACTTTAATTTGTTCATTACTAAAGTTTAGTGATTTAGCTTGATTGTGTAAAGATTCATACCGTGCCATTAGCTTTAAGTCTTGACTTAATTCTGTAAAAAAAGCACTGATTTTAGGTAACCAATGATTAATACACTCGCGTAATTCTGGCGTATCCATGACACTTTGTAGATGATTAGCGATTCCCCATGTTTGACTAAGCGGTTCGGTGACCGCTTCTAAAGCACTTACCGTATTACCCCATGTGCTTGTTTCAGGATTATTACCAATAGTGAATTGAATTTCCTTGGCTAACTGTAATTGTTTTGCCAAGATTGAATTAAAATAGTCAATTGTGAATAAATTAAAGTCTAATAAAGGTGTGTTTAAAGTTGTGGTCATAAAATTATGGTTTAAAGGTACGGTTATAAAGTAATCAACATATAAATAAATATATAAATATATAAATAAATATACAGA
>JBDLSY010000145.1:0-3733 GCA_039805985.1 Pseudomonadota bacterium
CCATCTTGTGTTAAAACCAATAAGCCTGTTGAATCAATATCTAAGCGACCCGCTGGGGCAAGTCCTTTTAATTGAGAAAAATTAAACTTTTGGGGGGCAGCACACCCTGCCCAGCGGTTTCCTGCCGTAATTAAAGCAGCTGCATTTTGGTAACCATCTTCAGCTTGCCCACTGACATAACCAATAGGTTTATGCAATAAAAAAGTAACTTGTGTCGCTTGTTGGGTATGCGCGGCACGTTGCAAAGTAATTTTTTGTGAAGGCAGTACTTTCTGCCCTAAAATAGCGGTTATACCGTCAACTAAAACCCAGCCTTGTTCTAACCAATAGTCAGCTTCACGGCGCGATGCCATGCCTAATTCAGACATTCGTTTAGATATACGGACAGGTTCAGAAGAATCAGAGTGTTCAGAACGGTTGGGTAAATTTGAGTTTAAGTAAGTCATTTAAGTATTTTAACGGTATTACCTTAAATTTATTTAATTAAGTATTGCTACGTTAATATTGTTGGTGTGCAAAGGTATTTTTAGCAACAAGTTTATTATGAAGTGTCCACAGTATAAAGGCGATAATTATCGCAAAAATAGTTTTATAAAAGATTCTAGGGATACAAAATTAGAATAAACAATGCGTGATATTAGAAAACGTACATATATTAGAAGCAAATTAGAAGCAAAAGTTTATACTGTGGAACTAAATATGACAGTAAATATCAAAAAATACTTGCGTATTCAGTCAAACTTTTTATGGAATACCGTAATAAAATGAAAATTACTTTTAAATAGTAATGCTATTTAATTTTTAGTTTCTATATTTTTATATTTCTATATTTTTATATTTTATACTTTCATATTTTTTATACACTATCTATGTTGGATCATTATTCTTTACCTTTGTCTGTATCTGCCTACTTTGACCCTGCAATTTTTCTTGCAGAGCAAACAAAGTTATTTGCACAAGCCCCGCAATTTGTGGGACACCCCTCATACGTCCCTAATGTAGGAGATTATTACGCTTTAGTGCATGAAAATGAAGCAAGAGTATTAATTCGTCAAACTGATGGCAGTGTTACCTTATCATCTAATATTTGTCGGCATCGGCAAGCAATTTTATTGCGTGGAAAGGGTAATTTAGGAAGATCAAACACAATAGTATGCCCGTTGCATCAATGGACTTATAGTAGCACAGGTCAATTGTTGGGGGCACCTCATTTTGAAAATAATCCGTGTCGGCATTTAACGCAATACCCTTTACAGGTATGGAATGGTTTATTATTTACAGGTATGCATCAACCTTTAAAAGAGTTAGCCGATATGATAGTTGCACCAGAGCTAAATTTCTCAAATTATGTACTAGGCGATATTAAGCAACATCACTGTGCTTACAATTGGAAAACTTTTATGGAAGTGTATTTAGAAGATTACCATGTGGCATCATCGCATCCTGGATTGGGTAAATTTGTGGATTGTAGCAATTTGAGTTGGCAATATGGAGACGATTATTCAGTGCAAACAGTTGGGTTACACCCATTATTTGATAAGCCAAATGCTTCGGGTACGCCAGCCTATCAAGCTTTACACGATGCTGTTGTACGACAAAACTCTACAAAACCCAAACAGGGGGCTATTTGGATGAGTTATTATCCTAATATTATGGTGGAGTGGTATCCAAATGTACTGACGGTATCACTATTGCAACCTAAAAGCGTCAGGGAAACACGCAACATAGTGGCATTTTTTTATCCAAAAGATATTTTGGATTTTGAACCTGAATTTTGTCAAGCACAACAAACTGCTTACTTTGAAACGTGTTTTGAAGACGATGATTTTGCATTACGCATGGAGGCAGGTCGTCACGCTTTATGGGCACTAAGCGAAAATGATAGTGGCCCTTATCAATCGCCTTTAGAAGATGGTATGGTTCATTTTCATGCGTGGTATAGAAAAAATATGTTGGATTAATTAATAATAAATTAATAATAAATTAATAATAAATATTAATCCTAAATTCCAATCACCGCTTGTTTAATGCGTGCTAACTGGTCGCGGGTTTGTGCTGCTTTTTCAAACTGTAAATCTTTGGCATAGTCTAACATTTGTTTTTCTAAGCGTTTAATTTCCTTGCCTAAATCTTTTTCACTCATTGCAGCAAATTCAGCAGCGGCCTGGTTGTTACGCAATTCTACGCGGGTGCTTGCCGCACTATAAACACCATCTAAAATATCTTTAATCTCTTTTTTAATACCGACAGGAGTAATGCCGTGCAAGGTATTAAATGCAACTTGTTTTTCACGGCGGCGATTGGTTTCACTGATAGCACGTTTCATACTGTCGGTGATACGGTCGCCGTATAAAATTGCTTTACCGTTTAAGTTTCTGGCAGCTCGTCCAATCGTTTGAATTAAGCTACGTTCGCTGCGTAAAAAGCCTTCTTTATCGGCGTCTAAAATGGCCACTAAACTCACTTCAGGTAAGTCCAAGCCTTCACGTAATAAATTGATTCCCACTAACACATCAAATGCCCCTAAGCGTAAATCACGCAAAATTTCTACTCGTTCCACCGTATCAATATCGCTGTGTAAATAACGTACTTTAATGCCATGTTCACCTAAAAAGTCGGTTAAATCTTCTGCCATACGTTTGGTTAATGTCGTGATTAATACACGGTCGCCTGCTTGAGTGCGTTGTTTAATTTCACCTAATATATTGTCTACTTGCGTATTGGCGGGACGTACTTCAACAATGGGGTCAATTAAACCTGTAGGCCGTACGACTTGTTCGGTAATGTTGCCTGTACTGTGTTCCAATTCATAATTGCCTGGTGTAGCAGATACAAATATTGTTTGTTTTTGTTTGGCTTCAAACTCTTCAAATTTAAGTGGACGATTATCCAGTGCACTGGGCAATCTAAAGCCATATTCAACTAAAGTGGTTTTACGTGAACGGTCGCCATTGTACATCGCGTTAAGTTGTCCAATGCCTACGTGTGATTCATCTAAAAATAATAAAGCATCGGGTGGTAAATAATCCAACAAAGTCGGTGGGGCATCACCTGCTTTAGAGCCACTAATATGACGGGTATAGTTTTCAATACCTTTGCAAAAACCTAACTCATGCATCATTTCAATATCAAACCGCGTTCGTTGTTCCAAGCGTTGTGCTTCTACTAATTTATTGTCGGCATTAAACGTGTCTAAGCACGATTTTAGTTCTACTTTAATCGTTTCAATGGCAGACAATACAGTCGCTCTAGGTGTTACATAATGCGAACCTGGATATACCGTGAAGCGAGTAATTTTTTGTTGTACTTTGCCTGTTAAAGGGTCAAAAAAAGCCAACGATTCAACCATATTATCAAACAATTCTAAGCGAACGGCTAATTCAGCGTGTTCAGCAGGAAAAATATCAATCGTATCACCGCGTACTCTAAATGTTCCACGGCTAAAGTCAATATCATTGCGTTCATATTGCATTG
The DNA here is from genome assembly GCA_039805985.1 of Pseudomonadota bacterium. Taxonomy (GTDB): domain Bacteria; phylum Pseudomonadota; class Gammaproteobacteria; order Burkholderiales; family Burkholderiaceae_C; genus JBDLSY01. Next base: position 3,475 of record JBDLSY010000145.1, read on the forward strand.
ATACTAAGCGAATGACTAAATCACGTGGGCTATAGGCATCACCAACACGTAGCGTTAAAATCATTTGGTGATAATCACGTGGGTTACCAATGCCATAAATACACGAAACGGTTGCCACAATAATGACATCACGCCGTTCCATTAAGCTTTTGGTACAGGACAAACGCATTTGTTCGATGTGTTCATTGATTGATGAATCTTTTTCAATAAACATATCGCGTTGTGGTACATACGCTTCAGGCTGATAATAGTCATAGTA
>JBDLSY010000146.1:0-5080 GCA_039805985.1 Pseudomonadota bacterium
AAGTGCTGCACAAGTTAGGGCTGCACAATTACTAGAACAAGCTTTAGTGGGGGGTATAGCAGGCTTTATAGCAGGTGTAGGCAGCTATGCTTTAGTGCAAGCTTTAGCCGAATGGGTGTTAAATTTACCTATTAATATTGGATTTTGGCCTATTGGTGTGGGCATATTGTTGGGTATATCTGCTAACGTATTAGGTTATTTTGCATTAGAAGTACCGCAACGCTCGGATACTTTGAATCAGCAAGCCCGTGCTTTAGGCGTGTAAAATACTTAAATTTGGCACTGCTACTGTAATATTGCTACCATAGTATAGTTTAAATGATAGTTGTTAAAATGTTAATTTCTAAAAAGCATTAGCATCACAATGTTTTGCATAATGCTTTGTTTAGATAAAATCTCAATAACCATTTAAGTAGCAATATTTAAATTCACTGCTCTGATTTTACCGCAGGCGGTATGAGTAGACTAGCTACTATAGAAGTAACCAATACGCCAAACACTATTAAAAGCATCCAAACAATGGGTAATTTATAATAATCCATCATTAACATTTTTACGCCTACCAAGGTCACAATAATGGCTAAACCATAGCCTAAAAGATGAAAGCGATCGGATACATCAGCCAGTAAAAAATACATTGCCCGTAAACCAAGAATAGCAAAAGTGTTGGCAGTAAACACAATGAATGGGTCACCGGTAATTGAAAAAATAGCAGGAATGCTGTCTACCGAAAAAATTAAATCACTCACTTCTACCAAAATCAAAACTAAAAATAAAGGCGTTAATACCCGTTTACCGTTTTCCATAATTGAAAAATTTTCGCCGTGTAGTTTATTAGTCATGGGTAAATATTTTTTTAACCAACCTAATAGTGGGTTTGATTCTATATTGCTGGTTTTGCCAGTAAAAAAGAACATTTTTATGCCTGTGAAGACCAAAAATGCACCGAATACATAAAATATCCAAGTAAATTGCTGAATCATAATCGCACCTAGGTAAATTAATATAGCGCGCATCACAATTGCACCGACTACACCCCATAATAAGACGCGTTTTTGAAACTCTGCGGGTATTGTAAAATAAGTGAAAATAGTAATCCAAACGAATACATTTTCAATAGCAAGTCCTTTTTCGATTAAGTAACCTGTTGCAAATTCAAGGGTTTTACGGTTAGCGATTTCTGGACCATATTGCCCATTCAGATGCCACCACAGCCATGCACCAAATGTACCTGCGGCACAAAACCAAACGACTGACCAGCAAGCCGCTTCTTTTGTAGACACTTTATGGCTACCTTGTGCGCGTAATAATAAAAAATCTACTAGTAGTAAAACAACGACTAAAAAACTAAAGCCCGCATATAAAATAGGCGTTCCCGTATGTGCGATATCATTCATAAATATAATTCTTTAGAGATTTAGAGAAATTGTTGATTGGTATTTAGGCATAAAATAAATTATATTTTTTATCACTTCATTTATTTAATTTTATTTATACCCAAACACTGTGGTTATTAATGCAGTTATCAACACAATTACCTTATTAAGGTGATTATTAATATAGTTATTTCATCAATATGATGGCTTATATGTTAAATAAGGTGCACTTCGTATTTTACGACAAAAGATTGATGGTTAATTTATAAAAATATTACCATTCACTAATAGCTTTACCAGTCAATGCTTTTTTAATACTCTCGTTCATTCGCATAGCAGCAAATGCTTCAGTTACATGATTAAGCGTTTGAACAGCCTGTTCAATATCAGTAGCAGATTGTTTTATAGCAATGCTTGCTTCTAAGGTGTTTATTGCTGACTGAATTGTATTTAAATCTGTTGTACTTAATAAATGTGCATCACTTTCCAGGGCTTTTTGGGTCGCTGCTACTAAACGATTACCATCTACGATAGCAATACGCAATGCACGTTCTAGCATATCACTTTGAGCCGTTGCAAACCCGTCTTGTAACATACGAGTAATGACCTCATCTTTTAAACCATAGCTAGGCTTAACGTGTACGGTTGCTTCTACGTTACTGCTTGTTTCTAAAGCTGATACTGTTAATAAGCCATCGCTATCAACCATAAAAGTTACGCGAATGCGCGCACCGCCTGCTGGCATCGGTGGAATTCCACGTAATTCAAAACGAGCCAATGAACGGCAATCTTCTACAGTATCGCGTTCGCCTTGTAAGACATGTATCGCTAAAGCAGTTTGACCCTCTTGATAAGTAGTAAAGTCTTGGGCGTAAGCACAAGGTAGGGTGCTGTTACGTGGAATAATACGCTCTACTACACCACCCATCATTTCTATTCCTAAAGACAAAGGCGTGACATCTAACAGTAATAAAGCAGTATCACCGCCCATTGTGTAACCAGCCAGTTGATGGGCTTGTATAGCAGCCCCTAAAGCAACGACTTCATCAGGATTTAAACCCGTAAAGGGTGGTTTTTTGAGTAAACGTTCTAAGGCAGCCAATACTGCGGGTATTCGTGTTGAGCCACCGACTGCTACTAATTCATTGACATCATCAATGGTACAGTGTGCCTCTTTTAATACCTTTGTAGTCAGTTCTAAGGTGCGATTAATGAGCGATTGTGTACTTTGTTGAAATAATTTTTTAGTGATATTAATAGTTTTACCCATTAAATTGACATCAACAGCCGTTGCATTAGACAATGCATGTTTAGCTGATTTAGCTGCTATTAACATGGTTTGCCGTTGTAGTGCATTAAAAGTATCTAATTCTGCCAATCCTGCTTGTTTTAAAGCAGCTTGTACCAATGCAATGTCAAAATCATCACCGCCTAAAGCGGCATCGCCGCCTGTTGCAATCACTTCAAATACACCAGCACTCATACGCAATAGCGATATATCAAATGTACCGCCACCTAAATCATAAACCAAATATAAGCCTTCGGCCGCTTGGTCTAAACCATAAGCAATCGCGGCAGCGGTAGGTTCATTAATCAAACGCAGTACATTTAAGCCCGCTAACTGTGCGGCATCTTTAGTGGCTTGACGCTGGGCATCATCAAAATAAGCGGGCACGGTAATCACTGCACCATAAATAGTATCATCAAAACTATCTTCAGCCCGTTGCTTTAGTAAAGCTAAAATTTCAGCAGAGACTTCAACGGCTGATTTGTTGCCTTGTACAGTACATACATGAGCCATACCATCAACATCAGTAATAGCGTAGGGCAGATGTTGAGGATTAGCAATATCACGACTGACGCGTCCCATTAAGCGTTTAACCGAGCTGACTACTGTAATATCATCTCCCATTTGTAGTGCTGTTTCAGCGGCTAAACCATAAATACGGCCGCCTTTTTTGGGATAGCCTACTATACTAGGCAATAAAATTTGTCCTTGCTCATCGGGTAAACATTCTGCATTTGATGAACGAACTGCCGCAACTAAACTGTGGGTAGTACCTAAATCAATACCAATCGCAATCCGTCTAGCGTGTGGGTCGGGTGCTTGATTAGGTTCAGAAATCTGTAAAAGTGCCATAGGTGAGAGTTGTTATAAATTATAAAGTTTAAGGTGGTATGTTTGAAAACTATATGTAAGCCAATATTAAACTGACTTAAATTTGTTATTTATTTAAAGTTGTTTAATTAATTTATCAATAAATAACCAAGATAAAATTGATGTTACGGCAGTATTGGTATCGTTATCAACGTCTAAAGCAATTTGAATATTATTTTTATAATCATCTGCTTGAGCTAATAATTCACTTTTAATGCGTTGCTTGTCTGTGTCATTACAGGCATTTTCTAAGGCTTCACGCCATTCTATTTGTTGCATTAAAAATGCAGCGGGCATCGCAGTATTGTTTTCAGTATTAATATTAATACCGCGTAAATGACACAAATATTCTGCCCGTTTTAGTGGGTTTTTTAAACGCTGGTAGGCTTCATTGATACGCACAGACCGTTGCATAGCTAACCGTTGTTCGTTGGCACTGCTTTGTATAAAGCGGTCAGGGTGGGTGATAGCCATGATTGTCTTCCACTGCGTATGTAACACAGTTAAATCTATGGCATATTGTTGTGGAATAGAGAGCAGCGTAAAATCGTCAGAAGCAAGGTTCATAGATGTATTTATCACACGCGAAACGATTCACCACAACCACAGCGATCACGCTCATTAGGATTATTGAATTTAAAGCCTTCGTTTAAACCTTCACGTACAAAATCCAATTGCGTACCATCTACATAAGGCATTGATTTTGGATCAACCATAACTTTAATGCCCTCTACATCAAATACAACATCTTCGGGCAATGTATTATCAACAAACTCTAGTTTATACGCTAAACCCGAACACCCTGTCGTTTTAACGCCTAAGCGTACACCGATACCTTTACCACGTTTAGACAACGAGCGGTTAATGTGTTTGACAGCAGCAGTGGATAAGGTAACAGACATAATATAAGGATGTTGAGTATTGACGTTTGTTTAAAACAAAAAATTAAGCAGTCACAGCCACTTGTTTAGCCTTGTAGTTTTCTATAGCTGCTTTAATAGCATCTTCAGCCAAAATAGAGCAGTGAATTTTTACAGGCGGTAGGGCTAACTCTTGGGCGATTAAAGTATTTTTAATCTCTAATGCTTGATCTAAAGTTTTTCCTTTAACCCATTCAGTGACTAATGATGATGAAGCAATTGCAGAGCCACAACCATAGGTTTTAAATTTAGCATCTTCAATTAAACCTGTTGTCGGATTAACTTTAATTTGTAATTTCATGACATCACCACAAGCAGGTGCACCCACCATGCCTGTTCCTATATCATCGTCACTTTTATCAAAGCCGCCTACATTGCGTGGATTTTCGTAATGGTCTAATAATTTATCGCTGTATGCCATGATGGTATCCTTATTTGATTATTAATTTTATTGAATATTATTTAGTATTACTAAGTATTATTTAGTATTTATAGTATCTATAGCAATTAACTTATATTATTTATATTACTTATATTACTTATATTACTTATATTATTTATATTGTTTATATTGTTTATATTGTTTATATTGTTTATATTGTTTATATTGTTTATATTGTTTATAT
>JBDLSY010000147.1:0-4575 GCA_039805985.1 Pseudomonadota bacterium
ATGTGATAAAAATAAATAATAAAGGCAATACGCGATGACTCAATTTATATTTGTAACAGGCGGCGTCGTTTCAGGTTTGGGCAAAGGTATTGCAGCCGCTTCTTTGGCAGCTATTTTGGAGTCGCGTGGTTTAAAAGTCACATTAATGAAGCTAGATCCCTACTTAAATGTAGATCCTGGCACGATGAACCCCTATGAACATGGTGAAGTGTTTGTAACAGAAGACGGCGCAGAAACTGACTTAGATTTAGGGCATTATGAACGGTTTATTAGCGCAAAAATGACCCGTTACAATAGCTTTTCCAGTGGTCAAATTTATGAAAGCGTTTTATCTAAAGAGCGGAAAGGTGATTATTTAGGCAAAACCGTTCAAGTAATTCCACACGTTACCAATGAAATCCAAGCCTTTATTCGCCGTGGCGTAAAAGCCGCCGCGATTGAACCTGATGTCGCTATTATTGAAATTGGTGGTACGATTGGTGACATTGAAAGCCTGCCATTTTTGGAAGCAGTGCGACAATTTTCGCTACAACAAGGACGCGGGTCGTGTTGCTTTATTCACTTAGTGCTTGTGCCTTACTTGGCTTTTTCAGGCGAAATAAAAACGAAGCCTACGCAACACTCGCTACAAAAATTACGTGAAATTGGTATCCAAGCGGATATTGTGCTGTGCCGTAGTGATAAACCTGTGCCTGATGAAGAGCGAAATAAAATCTCTTTATTTAGTAATGTGCCTGCTCAAGCCGTCGTGTCGGTGTGGGACGTAGACAATATTTATAAAATTCCCCGTATGTTACATGAGCAGCGGGTGGATGACACCGTGTGTAATGTACTACGCTTAACGGCTAAACCAGCCGACATCAGTGTTTGGGATAATTTAGTGTCTATAGAACAAGCGGCTCAAACGCGGACAATTACCATCGGTATGGTCGGAAAATATGTTGATGGTACTGCTGCAGAAAGTTATAAAAGCGTGGTTGAAGCTTTACGTCATGGCGGTATTCACAATCAATGTACTGTTAAAATTGAGTATATTGACGCTGAATTATTGGAAAAAGACAGTATTGATAGCCTAAAAGACAGCCTAAAACATTTAGATGCGATTTTGGTACCTGGTGGTTTTGGCTCACGCGGCACAGAAGGAAAAATCAAAGCCATTCAGTATGCTAGAGAACAAAAAGTACCTTACCTAGGCATTTGTTTAGGTATGCAATTGGCAACGATTGAATTTGCTCGCCATGTCTGTGGTATGGCTAATGCGACCAGCACAGAATTTGACCCAGCGACGATTACGCCCATCATTACTTTAATTGAACAGTGGCAAGATACCAGCGGTAAAACAGAACTGCGTACCGTGAATACCGGCTTAGGCGGTACGATGCGTAAAGGTAGCCAGCGTTGCCCCGTACAGCCAGGTACTTTGGTTTACAAAATTTATGGCGACACTGTTAATGAACGCCATCGTCACCGTTTTGAGGTGAATCCGCAGTTAGTCGGTTTGTTAGAAGCCAAGGGTTATATTGTCAGCGCACGGACGCCTAGCGAATTATTGCCTGAAATGATGGAGTATTCACAAACCGTTCATCCGTGGTTTATTGGGGTACAGTTTCATCCTGAATTTACCAGTACACCACAAGCAGGCCACCCCTTATTCAAAGCATTTATTGGCGCTGCATTGACTTTAAAAACTTAATTAATACAATTTAGATAAATCAGCCACACTTAAACCTGTTAATTCCATAATCATAGCGTTGTCTAAACCTTTTGCTTTCATAGATTTTGCAATTTCAAATTTGCCTTCTGCCTTGCCCTCTGCCTTGCCCTCTGCCTTGCCCTCTGCCTTGCCTTTTTCTTCAGCGTCGTTGAGCATAGTGTGGTGTGTTCGCCACTTGTCTGTATACTGATCGTACGACTCTTTTTCCGCCACATTGAACGCCGACTCCTGCATTTGCGTCATCGCTTCCGATATATCTGGGTTGCTTTGCAGCTTCAAATCGGGGATTTGCTGCTCACTTTTGCCCGTTTCGTTCATAAATTGCAGCCATAAACCCATTAATTCCTTCTCAATCGGCGTTTCAGCTTTAAATTTTGGCAACTCAACCAAGACAAATTCTAGGCAACCTAACTCGCAATTTGCATCGCTTTGATGCGTAAATTTATAGTGGTGATAAAATTCATCGCTGTCATGCTCAAATATCTCGTTCACAAGCGCCAACGCATATACAGGCTGGAGTTTCGAGTAATTGATGCCTCGCCCCAACTGCTTCACAAATGCCTGACAACCGCCAAATACCAAGCGTTTTTTAAACGATTCAGCCCACGACAACTGCATTTCAACTGTAAAAATACGCCCTTTGGTGTCCTTACATTTGACATCTACGATGGAATATTTTTCAAATGATGGCAAATCAGGCGCATGCTCGCCCGACAAATACTCCAAAGTATCTATCGGGGCATCGGCGGGCAAAGGCAACAAGGCGTTCAAAAAACTTTTTAATAAACGCGGGTTATTACCAAACAAACGCTTAAACGTTAAGTCAAACTTGGGATCTAAATACCGAATGGGGTTGGTGATTAGGGTCATGGGGGTATATAAGTATGAGTTTTTATGCTATATTATATACTGATTTATTAGGGTAATGTTCAAATAGCACTGGACTAATTACTTCTTAATTATTAAATTGCTTGCATCAGTTTTAATTTAATATTACCTAAATTTTAATATTACTCGTATTGTTTTTCATATTTAAAATACTTTTTCATTACAGGATCATAATAATCTATTTTTGCCATTCTTAAAACCCCTGAAGCAACCATAGAAGATCCTGTTTTGTTTTCAGCGACTAAATTTTTTAATACTAAAATTGCCTGATCTTTCATATCATCTGAACAAGATGCATACCCTAATATAATTTTGTATCCTAACATACTACTCGCAGCATCTAACTTAACATAATTAGATTCATAATTATTATTTAAAATAGATACTAAACAATCAAATACAATATTTTTTTTCTCCCAAGCCTTAACTAAATTTTTTAAATTTCTTTTCGCTCTACTTCTTTCTTTTGAAGGCAAATCTAAATCCCAGTATGTTTCACTATACATAGCAAATTTTTCTAAGTCGTTCATCATATTATTCATATATACTTTATTTTTTTAATGTGCCATTTAAAGCTTTATTTGTAATACCTAACCCATACTGCAACTGGTTTTGAAAGGATTGACCATTTAAACTGTCACGTATTGTTCCAGGAATATTAGAACCAGCAGAACTAGAATAATATCTACTAATTTGATTATGAACATCTTTGGGTAAACGCACTAAGTTATCAGTGCTATTAATCATAGATTTTGAAAATCCACTTCTAGCCGCTTGACATTGCTCAACAACGTGATGAATATCCTGACCATCAATTGAACCCAAAGCTTTTTTTGCAGCAGCAAAACTAGTAAATGATGCAACGGTACCTGTTTGTTGGGGAATCGTTTTTGCAACTACAGATTCAGCAGCAGAGATTGGATTGGGAACACCGCTTGCAACTTCCGCAACTGCTACAGTCAATGCAGTAATTGTTGCAATATTTTCTACTGCAAAAATATAAGCACCAGCAATTAATGGCGGTATTAACCCCGTCCTATCACTCCACCGTATACTATTCCCGCCAACATAGGTATAGGTATTAATCCCACCGCTTAAACCAATCGGGTCGGATTGAGTATATCTACCTGTTGCAGGATCATAATACCGATTGATATTATATAGGTAATATTTAATTTTTTAAGAGTTTAATTTCAATGAATATAATTAATGCCAAAGCCAATAGTAGCCACGGTAAACGAGATATTGAAAAAATTAACAATTGAAATTGCCATTCAGCTTCGTAACCTTGTAATTTTGGATAATTTAAGGCAGCTTTTATGTATATATAGGCGTAAACTATAGTAATTAAGCACCAAATTAATATATTGAATCCAATCAGTTTTTTTTGATTAATCATATTAAAATCAAGGATACAGTCTAGCATTAAATGGGATTAGAACACTGGGAACAGATGGGGAATTTTTTGGAATAACTATAGGTTTTGCGCCAGCATTTTTAGCTCTTGCACCTGCAGAGCCTGGGTAAATGTTTGGCATCAGAGTATCATCAATTCCAGCTTTAGTTAATGCGTCGTTTGATAAGTCTGAGCAGTTACCATTTATATAGGGAAGACCGCGATATTTATAATTATTTTTTAGCTCTTCCCAAGCAGCAGCATCTTGCTCTGGGGTAGTTGGGATAATATAAATTGTGGTATCTCTCCGCCCTGATTGGTTTTGAATATAGTCAGTAATATTTGAACCTAATGGAGTACTATTTCCTGAGCTAGCAATACCACGAGCAGTAACGCCGATAGCAGTGTGTCCAATAGGATTTCCACTGGTAGGACCATTTTCAATCACTACAATATCCAACCCCGTCCTATCACTCCACCTAACCGTATTCCCACCCACATAAGTATAGGTATTAATCCCACCGCTTAAACCAATGGGGTCAGATTGAGTATACCGTCCAGTCGCGGGGTCATAATA
>JBDLSY010000148.1:0-16820 GCA_039805985.1 Pseudomonadota bacterium
AAAAATAGTGTTCAAAATTCCCCTCCTTTGGAGGGGTCAGGGGTGGTTAAAAATAAGTATTCTTTTACAGAAATTACCGTTGATGTGCTAGATAAAAATGCCAAACCAATTGGTGAAAAGAATTTTTTTAATTTACCTAATAATATTTTCTTAAATTCTTGGCTTCCAAGATTAAAAACCAATTCTTCTAATATTCCCCTAAAAAATGCAATACACCCACAATACGCAAAAGCAAAAGTTACATCTTGGTTAAAAGAAGCGATTGCATATTTTTGGTGTAATGGCAATGATATGCAACAAGCTAATCAAACTGCTTTGCTTTCATCTGTATTTAGTGCTGGAAACGGCTTCTACATCACCGCCGAAAACCTCTGGCAAGCAGCGATTGTATTTACCATGCGCCGTGTCATTAAACCCACTTGGTTAAACGACCGCGACCAATTTTTACAACCCACCGAACCTTTAACCGAAGCATTTAAACACGATTGTTTAATATGGATGTTGTTTAACGGCAGCAACCTCACCGCCAGTGCCGACAATCTTGAATGGAACGAAAAAAAGTGGAGTATCGTCAATCACTTTATTCCGTTTACCGAAAACGAAGTCGGGGCAAATGACCGCTTTGAAAGTGATTTTATGGTGCAGTATTTACAAGACAAACGTTTAAGTATTGAAGCACAAGCGGTTATGGCTGAAGGCTTAAAACTATGGCAAGCGTATTTTATGCAAATTGATGTCCGAGCTGTGCGTGAAGAACTAAAACTCAACCGTGCCGATGTGGGCTGGTATCAAATCCGCAAAGCCCTACAAGCCAGAAATAGCAGCGGGGATTGTGTGCCGACTAACTTTAAACCGTTTGAAGAAGCGTATAAAACACTCACCGAAAAGATACGCCCACAAGTGTTTGAGCTGGGGTTTTTGCGGTGATGGGTGTTGGTAAGAGCGAATTACAGTTCGCCCCAACAATTACCCTATAATATTTACTAAAACTTTCAATAGTTTTTAATAGTTTTTAATAATCTTTAATAACACCTTGTACTTTATGAATTTACATTTTACTAAAATGCACGGTGCAGGCAACGACTTTGTGGTGCTAAATGCCTTAAACGGCTTACCTGATTTATCACCCGAACAGTATCGCCAAATTGCCGATAGACGCTATGGTATTGGCTGCGACCAACTATTAATTATTGCTCACCCTGTTGATACAGCGAATGATTTTTCTTATCGTATTATCAATAGTGACGGAAGCGAAGTAGAGCAATGCGGTAACGGTGCACGCTGCTTTATGCGTTTTGTGTGTGATGAAGGCTTAACCACCAAAAAAAGTATACATGTTGAAGTGGCAACGGGTGTGATTATTTTACATGAATGCGAAAATGGTTTAATTGAAGTCAATATGGGTGTCCCTCGGTTTAATCCCAATGATTTGCCTTTTAATCCACAAGGCTTAGATTATATAGCCAATGACAATACAGATTTTTTAACTTATTATTTTGATTTTCCTGCCGATACTGCCCATAAAAAAATTACTAATATATCTGTAGGGACTGTCAGTATGGGTAACCCCCATGCAGTGCATACTGTAGAAAACATAGACACGGCTAAAGTGGCTGAATACGGTACATGGCTAGAGAACCATAATGCGTTTTCACGCCGTGTCAATGTAGGCTTCATGCAAATCGTTGATACACATACAATTAAATTACGCGTATGGGAACGCGGGGTAGGTGAAACATTAGCGTGTGGTACGGGCGCTTGTGCAGCAGCCGTTATCGGTATTCAACAAGGCGTTTTGAACAGTCCAGTAACAGTACATGCAAAAGGCGGTACACTTACTATTGATTGGAAAGGTAAAGCTGATGATTCTGTACTGATGCGTGGTCCTGCGGTCAGTGTATTCAAAGGCGTTTTAAATTTGATAGATTTAAAATACGCTCATCTTAATGATAGTAATCCGCTGTTAAAGTAACCCGTATGAATCACCCTAACTGGACAGAACCGACACTAGACATTAACTGGGGAACATTGTCTGCACTCACTTTGTCTACAGTGATACCGCAACACAGTTATACAACAGAAAACAGGCTTGAAATGCTGGGGCGTATTGAACCCATATTACACAGTGAACCACAAGCCCCCGTGTATCTTAACCCTGAAACGCTGGAATCTTCTAAAACAGCCTTGCTTGAAAAATCGACACAAATACCCACGCCAATAACCACTTCAGTTAAGCAAACAAAACAACTTGCTGAATTAACCGCAACATCAGTTGTAGATTATTTATTAGAACACCGTGATTTTTTTAATACACATGCCTACGTACTAAAAAGGCTTGAATTACCACATGTTGTGGGTGCAAACACCATTAGCTTACAAGCAAAACAAGTGAATGTATTAAAGCAAACTTTATCTGATAATGTTAGCCGATTAGAACAGCTATTGAGTCACGCTAAAGCCAATGAAGACATTGCACAACGCTTACATCAAATTACTTTGTGTTTGTTAGCACAAAGGTCAGTCGCTGCAATAACAGACGTAGCACAAGAAGCAATTGCCCATGTGTTTGGCTTGCAGGACACGGCTATTAGAGTGTGGGGAACTGAAAATTTATATCATGATCTATCTTGCAATCAGCCCGTTAGTGAAGATATTAAAACATTTGCTGATGGTTTAAAACAGCCTTATTGCGGTGCTTATGCACCATTTAGTGCCACAGAATGGTTACCCAGACCTGTAGCTAGCTTGGGCATCATTGCATTGCGGGTTACGCCCAATGCGAAAGCGTTTGGTTTATTTGTTATCGGCAGTCAAGATAAAGAACACTTTAGCGTCAATAAAGGGACTGATTTTTTAGTACAGCTGGGGCAAATATTTAGTGCAAGTTTAGGTAGAATGCTACCGCCTTATAGCTAATTATTTTAATAACTATAAAATAGCTAATACAATAATTAATACAATAATCAATGTAATAATCAATACAATATTTAATATAATATTTAATACAATATTTAATAAAAATACATATAAGGACACTCTATGAGCATGGCAGACCGCGATGGAAAAATTTGGATGGACGGTAAATTGATTGAATGGCGTGATGCCACGATTCATGTGTTAAGTCATACTTTGCACTACGGCTGCGGTGCATTTGAAGGTGTGCGTGCTTATGTTATGCCTAACGGTGGCACTGCTATTTTTCGTTTGCAAGAGCACACGCAACGCCTATTAAACAGTGCCAAAATTTTACGTATGAAAGTACCTTTTGACTTAAATACTCTAAGTCAAGCACACATTGACGTTGTAGCTGCCAATCAGTTACCCAGTTGTTATATTCGCCCTTTAGTGTGGATTGGTTCTGAAAAATTAGGCATATCACCCAAAGGTAACACTGTTCATGCGATGGTTGCAGCGTGGGCTTGGGGGGCTTATTTAGGTGAAGATGGCTTAAAGCGTGGTATTCGCGTTAAAACCAGTAGTTACACCCGTCATCACGTAAACGTCACTATGACTCAAGCCAAGGCCGTGAGTAACTACACCAATAGTATTTTAGCTAATATGGAAGCAACTGATGATGGCTACGACGAAGCCTTGTTGCTAGACACTTCAGGGTTTGTGAGTGAAGGGGCTGGTGAAAATTTGTTTGTGATTAAAGACGGTGTTATTTACACCCCTGACTTATCAGCAGGGGCCTTAAACGGGATTACTCGTAATACTATTTTTCATATTTGTCAAGATTTAGGGATTCAAATTGTTCAAAAACGTATTACCCGTGACGAAATATACATTTGTGATGAAGCCTTTTTTACAGGTACGGCCGCTGAAGTAACGCCGATTCGTGAATTAGACCGCCTACAAATTGGCAGTGGATCACGTGGGCCTATGACCGAAAGCATTCAACAGGCATTTTTTGATATTGTCAATGGTAAAAATCCGAAATATGCCCATTGGCTAACCCGCGTTTAATGGTGTCGTATATGTCAAAACAAATTGAATTGAAAGCCAGCGAACTGAATAGCTTAGGTGGTGTCCATTGTCCACCTGCAAATACACCCAGCTGGAGCAGTCACCCTAAGGTATTTATTGATATAGCTAAACAAGGACAAGGCCGTTGTCATTATTGCGGTACGGTGTATAAATTAATCGCTGGTGAAGTATCTAGTAATCATCATTAAGCAATGACTATCAAATAATGACTATATTGTCTAATATACTGCAGCCCTTATTAGGTGGGGTATTCATTGGCTGTGCCAGTTGGCTACTGCTATCATCGGTTGGGCGTATTGCTGGAGTTAGTGGTATTGTGTCTGGATTGTTTTTTTCTGAATCCAGCGAAAGGGCTTGGCGAATTGCTTTTTTAATGGGTTTGATTGTTGGCGGATATGCAACAGCTTCATGGTTTACTTCTCCTGTGATGCCACCACGTGCAGTAAGTTTATTGCTTGTTGCGGGTTTGTTAGTTGGTTTTGGCACAGTATGGGGTTCGGGCTGTACCAGTGGGCATGGTGTATGTGGTCTGGGGCGACGTTCTGTTCGTTCGCTAGTTGCAACACTGACATTTATGACTACTGGCTTCTTAACTGTATTTATAGTGAATTTAATAAATTGATACTAATTAAATATATTTAATACTGTTTATACTTATATTTATACTTATATTTATATTTATATTTATATTTATATTTATATTTATATTTATACTAATATCACCATTCGTAAAATAGTACGATGAAACAATCCCATAAAACAATTATATACTCTGCTTTGTCAGGTGCTTTATTTTCGCTGGGCTTGGTTGTCAGCGGAATGACTAATCCAGCTAAAGTATTGGCTTTTTTAAATTTAGCGGGTTTAAAGCAAGGCATTTCTTGGAATGCTCAATTAGATTTTTGGGATCCTTCGTTGGCATTAGTGATGAGCGGTGCATTACTGGTCTCTTGGATTGGTGTATCGCATGCATCGGTTGTTGGACGTAGGCCTTGGGTGGTTGAACAGTTTAAATGGCCGACTCAAAAACATTTAGATAAAAGCTTAATCAGCGGAGCAGCTTTATTTGGTATTGGCTGGGGCTTGGCGGGTTATTGTCCCGGACCTGTATTGGCTTCTACTTTGGTAGGTGGGCTTGATATGCTTATATTTTTAGCTGCTATGTTATTGGGTATGTTTATCGCTAAACTAATCATTCATCTTCTTTAACTGTTACAGGAATAATATGCTTACTGCTTTACCTGCTGTTGATATGCACTGTGATGTTTTAATTATTGGAAGTGGTTTAGCAGGGCTAACCGCCGCTTTGCACTTAGCTGATACTAAACGTGTTGTTATTGTGACTAAAACCGCTTTGGGTGATGGTTCAAGCGCTTGGGCACAAGGCGGCATTGCTGCCGTATTAAGTAAAGAAGACAGTTTTTCAGCCCATGTTGATGATACCTTAATCGCGGGTGCGGGCTTATGTGATTTTGATGCCACTACTTTTACGATTGAGCATGCCCCTCAAGCAATAGCTTGGTTACAGTCTTTAGGTGTACCATTTTCTGAAGAACAAGGACAATTACACCTTACCCGTGAAGGTGGACATAGCCAACGCCGAATCGTTCATGTGACCGACGCAACAGGTGCAGCAGTGCAACAAGTGCTGGTCAAACAGATTAGAAATCACCCGAACATTCAAGTATTAGAATCGCACATGTTGGTTGATTTAGTAGTCGATAAACCCAAAGAAGCCATGGCAAAAAAACGGTGTATTGGTGCTTATGTTCTGCACGAAGGCAGCGATACCGTTCGTTCTATCGCAGCTACACACACTATTTTAGCCACTGGCGGGGCGGGTAAGGTTTATTTGTACACTACAAATCCTGATTCAGCCACAGGCGATGGCATTGCCAGTGCATGGCGTGCGGGGTGTCGTGTTGCAAATATGGAATTTATTCAATTTCATCCCACTTGTTTATATCATCCACATGCCAAAAGTTTTTTAATTTCAGAGGCTGTTCGCGGTGAAGGCGGGATTTTATTACTGCCCGAGTCTGTAACTAATGTGAAGAATAGGCGTTTTATGTTAGACCATGACTCACGCGCCGAGCTTGCCCCGCGTGATATTGTGGCACGTGCGATTGATTTTGAAATGAAAAAACATGGTATTGATTGTGTTTATTTGGACATTTCACATAAAGACCCTGATTTTTTACAAACACATTTTCCTAATATTTTGGCACGGTGTTTAGAGTTAGGCATTGATATCACCCAACAAGGTATTCCTGTTGTCCCTGCTGCACATTATACGTGTGGCGGTGTGATAACTGATTTACAGGGGCAAACTGACTTACAAGGCTTATTGGCTGTAGGTGAAACAACCTGTACAGGCTTACATGGTGCTAACCGTCTAGCCAGCAACTCATTAGTTGAGTGTATGGTATTTGCACAAGCGGCAGCACAATATATTCAACAGAACCATTTGCCTTTACCGACATCATTTGCAGCTTGGGACGATAGTCAAGTGACTGACGCTGATGAAATGGTTGTCGTATCGCATAACTGGGCAGAACTACGCCGTTGTATGTGGAATTATGTTGGAATAGTCCGTACCACTAAGCGTTTAAACCGTGCAGCGCATAGAATTGCTTTACTGCAAGCTGAAATACAAGAATTTTATACACAATTTCATGTCACCCGCAATTTATTAGAGTTGCGTAACTTAGTACAAGTTGCTGATTTAATTGTTCAGTCTGCGTTATCTCGTCAGGAAAGTCGTGGTTTACACTTTAGTCGCGATTACCCCAGTCAATTACCAAAAGCTACTGCCACCATTATTATGGGTTCTTAATTAAAGCAATAATAGTATTATTTATTATTATTTATTATTTATTATTTATTATTTATTATTTATTATTTATTAATATTTGAAACCTATTTAATCATCAAAAAAATCATCAAAATTGGATAATTAGTCCACTTTTGATGAAATTAAATGTTGTCTAAATGATGGTTAAATAAAAAATTAATTAGTAACTGGCGTTGCTACAACTGCTTTTTGTAGACTGACATTGCGATGATATTGAGCTTTTTTAGCATGATGTTGGGCTTTTTTAGCATGATGTTGGGCTTTTTTAGCATGCATTTCTTTAGTATGATGCTTTGGAGCTTGAGCCGGTGCGACCACAGCAGTTGTTGATTCAACCATTGGCGTATTCACGGGTGTATGATTTAAATGGTTATCTGCAAAAGCAGTCATTGTAAATGTTGTGGCTATTAAAGCAATAATAAATTTAGACATAGTAATTTTTAAAAGTTAAGAAATTAAAAGTAATAAAGTGAGTAATGTAACGCATTAAAATCAATGCGTTGAAAAAATTATAATACTGAAGCACTCTTATTTTTTTATAAAGACTCTTTATATATAGATAATATACAAATATATACAAACTTTTAATTTATTTGCTATTAACATTTTATTTTACGATGACTGCTATTAACGTTGATAATATTACTCACAGTATTCAATTGGCTTTAGCACCTGCTTTTTTATTAACTGCCATTGCCAGTATGATTGCGACACTGTCCACTCGCTTAGGCCGAGTCGTTGACCGTTTTAGAGATTTAAAAGCACGGATACCCTTATCACAAACGCCAATTGCCATAGAACGTGCTAAACAAGAATTAGCACACTTAAGGTTACGTGGGCATATTGTCAATATTTGTATCGGGTTATTAACAGTGAGTGCTTTTTTAATTGCATCGACTATTTTTGTATTGTTTTTAACCGATACGACTAATTTTAGTAGTACCAAAGTGGCATTATTTACATTTATTAGTTCAATTATTCTTTTTTTATTGTCGCTGGCTGGTTTTTTATGTGAAACTTTAATTTCAGCACGTACTTTAAAAGATGAAGTAGAGTGAATATTTGCGTGAAAGCTCCACTCACACCCTACACACAGTATAAAAATACTTATAATATATTGTTACGAAATAATAAAAAATAATCGGTTTATTTATTTTGTAAAATTGCTGTACATTACTTGACTTTTTAAACGAATTATTAAAATGACTCAATCAATCAATCAATCAATCAATCACTGCGGCGATGTAGGCGGTTTTTAAAGTTTCACCGAAGTGTGGTAGCAGCTATGTTATTACTTAATACCTTGCCAGCTTTTGCACAAACAACTGATGTTATTCCTACGGGGGGCGTGTGGACAACGCGTATTGAAGGTGAAGAACGTACTTTTAACGATCTACAATCCGCTTGTAATGCTAAGTTTGACTATGATTATATAAAATCTGATAGTTTAACGTCTTCGATAAAACAATACCCAACATCAAACATTGTATATGATGAAGGTTGCCCATTTTCTCGCTTAACAGGTAAATTATTTTACTTTCCTTCTCAAGGGGGGTTTTATTTTTCTTCTCAAGGTGGGTATTGTGAGGTAGAACACAAAAACACATATCTCTCTGGACCTATAATAGATTACGAATCAAATACTGTATATTTGCGTGTTGTGTGTGGTCCTGTTGAATTACAATATATAAACATTTTTTATAAACCCCCCACTTGCCCCGCCCCCGCAAATGGGCAACGAGCAGCGGCTGATTGTACGCAAACCGTATCACTGACACCCGCCCCTGGTCAAGCCGAGCCACGCCCCAAAGGTTCTGAAGGCGATGGCAAATCGACCTATGATTTAATCGCCAAAGTCACCGAAGGCAACCAGCCCAAAGCAGGCATGGCTTTGACGTTTACAGCGGAAGTTGAACCAGGTTCAGGCAATCACCCACTAAATCCTCCAAAAAGACCGCCAGGTATTTTAAGCGTTACAAGCGGCACAACCAATGCCAGTGGCGAAGTCCGCCTAAGCTTTACATCGCCTATTTTTGCAGGCACACACAAGGTTAAAGTAACCTGTGCTAAATGCACGGGGACTGTGAAAGAGGCCGAAAGTAAATTCAATGTCAAAGTACCGAATTTGACTAAAATCCCTGCGAGTATTAATTGGCGGTTTATTAGTAATGACAATTATCACAAAAACAACAATGCATCGACAGCCACTCAAACGGTATATTACTTAACTCAACCAGCACACACGGGTTTAGTAGAATTAACCAAATATATGGTAGAGCAAGGCTGGAAAACAAACAGTGAAAAACCAGCTTCAGTGGGTTTAAATGATGCCAGTTTAGAATGGGGTGGTAAATTTTATTCTTATCCAGGTTCAGGGTCAATTTATCCGAATTGGGCTGGTACAAAAGCACATATAGAGCACCGTATGGGCGTACAAATTGATTTGCGTACTACTGACTTGCCTAATGAATTAAAAGCATTAAAAAAACAGATGTATGACAAAATTTGTAATCCACAAAATGGTAAATACCCCGTACAAGCGAAAATTTTATGGCATACGGGTGTACAAAAATGTACAGATGATAAAAGGAAAGTATTCTCTTGTACCCCTGAACACTACCACGCATACTTACTGGGTAATATTGATTCAAAATTAGGGGGCGGTCAGTGTAGCTCTACTCCTAATTAAATTTTACTCATTTAACTACCCTTTACGTTTTCCTCATTTTAAGGACTTATCATGAAACCAATACTGTTCAGCAGAACGGCTGCCGCCTTTGCTCTTGCCTTAACTGCCTCTACTTTAACTTTACCTAGTGTTGTCTATGCATGGAGAAAGGTAGATGTTATTTCTACTTTATACAATAAATTTAATGTATGGGATGATGGTAGTATTTCAGCTTCTGCCATCAATCCTAAAACAGGTGAAGAACGAAGTTACACTATCTTTAATTTTCCAAAAAATCAATACAACAATCAAGCGGCCTTGGAAGCGGCTTTAAAACAAGCAGTTATTGATTACGCTGATTTAGAGATTGCTGAAGCACAAAGAAGACAAGAAGAAGCCGCCTTTGAAGCTAAAGAAAAAGCCCACATGGCACGTGCTAGGGCAGTCAATAAAGTGACGGTAGACCCTAAAACAGGGGCATGGCACTTTGAATATTTGCATTCTGAACATGACTTTGAAGAAGGCGACACTTATGACAAAGTTACGTTTAGAAAACGCTCGACGTACCCGCCGAATATGTTTGATGTCACGATTAAATCCAGCATTAAAGCCAAAGGCAATAATGTGTTTGAATATGCGTATGTGGTGACTAACGGCAAAAACTCTAAACAACAAATCATTTCATTTGGGCTGGGCAATAAAATCAATTTAACTAGCAGACCTGAACCTAAAGGTGGCAGTTTTGAGTGGATTAAAGAGCAATCTAACTTATGTAAATCACGTATAGTACCGTCAAAGGTGGTAGAAGTGCATACCTATTGCAATGAAAGAGGCAGTGGTTATGGCTTGTATGCACTGACAACTAAAAACTGGACAGATGAAAAAGGCGAACTACGATCAAGCTATGCGGGTTTAAAACCAGGGCAGTCGTGGGATCAGATGAAAATTACTGTGCCTGTTTTACCAGGGGTATTCATGGCAGACGCGATGGGCGACAATGACGAGCAAAAAGTCCCGCAGTCTATTTTAGACGTAGACAGCCCCGCTAAAGACAAATTAGAACAGTTATTAAACACCATTGGCAAAGAAACGCCTGTGATTGCCCCACAAATCGCGATTCCTAAACCGTATAGTGGTACAGAACTGGCGAAACGGATTAAAGCCGATATGCAAACGTGGATAGTTAAAAAGCCAGGTTATGAATTGCAAACGGGCAATGAATTAATAACACCAACCACTTTAGGTGATTTAAACCGCCAATTTGATTTGTTGATTCCCGCCTTAGAACGTAAAGACAAAGCAGCCGTGCGGGGTATTGCACAAACGATGCTGACGCAACTATTTACGCCACATACCGATTTAGACCACCATAAATTTATTGAGGACGATGAAAAGCACAACACTACGCCAAAACGCCGTTTAACGATTTCAGCCGATGCAAGCGTAACAAATACGGCGACAATGGAACCGTTACACCGCGTAGCCGCACGGGCTTTGGGCTTTAACTTGATGTACTTAATTACGCAATCTGAAAAAGGACGTTAAGCAAAATAATAATTAAATAATAATTAAAATCAGGATTTTCAGAATTTAAAGATATTCAAGATATTTAAGATATTCAAAATATTCAAAATATTCAAGATATTTATATTTTTATATTTTTATATTTTTATATTTTTATATTTTTTAAATCCTCTTTATCTTTTAATCTTGAAAATTCTGATTTTAAGCATTGTTTATATAATAGACTTCTTTCAAAACCAAAGCTTTTTTATGCGTTCTCTATTTATAGATATACTTCAAAATACCAGTCATTTAGAGTGGGCATGCAATTTAACCTCGTTAGTTTGCGTGATATTAGCGGCACGAAACCATGTACTCACGTGGTTTTTTGGAATTGTTAGTTGTTTATTATTTACCTACTTTTTTATGAATGCAAAATTGTATGCCGAAGCAGCCTTACAATTGTTTTTCATTGCTACTAGTGTATGGGGCTGGGGGCACTGGTCAAACCAACTCAATAAACCCGCTGCACCAATTCAAACTATACCTTCTAAATCTGTATTGTTAGGAATATTGACTGCAATAAGTATAGGCATTTTGTATGCTTTTGGATTACAACGGTTTACTGATGCGGTAAATCCTTGGATAGACTCACAGATATTGACATTGAGTATGTTGGCACAATGGTGGTTAATGCAACGCAAAATAAACACATGGTCTATATGGTTAGTGGTGAATACATTGTCTGTTCCCCTGTATATTTCGCGCGAGTTTTATGTCAGTAGTGCTTTTTACAGTTTATATTGGGTTATGGCAATAGTCGCTTATTTAAACTGGCGTAAACGTTTATCCGCACAAATTTTATGATAAACACCGCTAAAAAAGCTGTTCATATCGCTTTATTAGGCGGCGAATCTACAGGTAAATCTACCTTAGCCAAAGCTTTGTTAGATTCATTAGGCGGCATATTAATCAGTGAATTTGCCCGTGAATATTGGGTGATTAAACAAGGCTCATTTACTTCAGACGATATGTGCTTTATTGCCTTACGTCAATCACGCTTAGAACGTTTAGCCGCTGCCCGTAGCCGTAGCTATATTATCAGTGATACCACGCCATTAACAACGGCGTTATACCACTACTGGACATGGCCAAACTTAGCTATCCCGCAACGTATGCTTGAATTAATACGTCCTACTTACGATTTAGTTATTCTGTGTGGCGATGACATTGTACACGAACAAGACGGTATGCGTGATAGCGAAGCTTTTCGGACTCGCCAACAAATGGATTATCAATCATACCTTCACCAATTATCCATGCCTTACATAGCGGTATACGGCAGCTTATCGTGCCGCGTAGCACACATATTAAATCACTTAAACCCATACAATATCTAATAAATAATGCCTGCTAAACTAGACTTCAAAGGCAATAAAGCCTACCTTCCTAGTAAATTATGTATTGCTTGCCATCGCCAGATGACTTGGCGTAAAGCATGGGCAAAAAATTGGGCTGATATTAAGTATTGCTCAACGGCTTGTCGCACTACTAAAGCCGCTAAATAATTTTTTAAATATTATTTAAAGCAGTACTGATGTAATATTTTTATCAAATTAATAAGATAATCAAGATAGTCAAGATAATCAAGATAGTCAAGATAATCAAGATAATCATTTTCATCATTTTTTCATATTGGGTACGTATAGTTATTGAATTAACTTTAATAACTGTATTTTTACTATGAAACACGCAACTACTTATACTTACCCTTCTTTATCTAAACACCCTGCTTTAAAACAATTAACCTATTTTATATTTAAGCGTAAAAACGTCGCTGTTAAAATACGTACGCAGTTATTTTTTAGTCATATTGCGTCAATATTGTTTGCAGTATGTGCCGCAATAGCCTGTGTGATGATGATTGACATCGCTGTGGGTGGTGTTGCTACATTAAATATTGATTGGATAAAACAATTAAATTTAGCTGAACGAAAATCTGAATATGCGGGTGGGCTAATTATTTTGTTAGGTTTAGCTGGAAAAATATATTTTGCCGAAAAATCAAATCATCAATATAAATAAGCTAAAAAACTTTTTTCAAAACCTTATTTATACGAAAAAAGCTTTGTTTTTAAAAAGTCCAATATAAAAGTCTAATACAAAAGTCTAATATACAAAATATACAAAATATACAAAATATATTTCACACTTAGCGTTTTTACCGTTTATTTTATCAATACTGTTTGTAGCTTAAAATAGTATCTTGTTAGTCATTTACTACTGACTGCTATTTATTATTCATATTTATAATTGTCTTTTATGTCTGCTACTCACACACTCAATTTAACATTATTGCGAAAAAATATTATTACTCGTAAACGCAAGGACGTAATATTTGCTTTTATTGGTTTATTGTCTTTAGCCATTTGTTTATCTGCATTAGTGGCACTATTATTTGATATGGTGATGACCGGTGCACCGCGCTTAAACAGTGAATTTTTTACTCATTTTCCATCGCGACGGGCTGAACAAGCAGGCATTTTATCAGCTTGGGTAGGCAGCTTATTAGTGATGACAGTCACTGGGTCAGCTGCCGTTCCTTTGGGTATTGCTGCGGGTATTTATCTTGAAGAATATGCTAGAAAAAATTGGGTGACTGATTTAATTGAAATTAATATCACCAATTTAGCAGGTGTACCCTCTATTGTGTACGGTTTGTTAGCTTTAGGCTTATTAGTCAATGCTTTACAGTTAGGCCAAAGTGTTTTATCAGCAGGTTTAACCTTAGCTTTATTAATTTTACCCATTGTGATTGTTGCAACACGTGAAAGCCTACGTGCCGTCAGCCTTACTTTACGTGAAGCTGCTTATGGTATGGGGGCTACTAAATGGCAAACCACTTTACACCATATTTTGCCCGTTGCTACCCCAGGAATTATGACAGGTGTCATCATTGGTATGAGCCGTGCGATTGGTGAAACAGCCCCTATTATTACCATCGGTGCATTGACTTTTATTGCATTTTTACCGCCTGTACCTTTTATGTCTGAAGCGGCTGGTTTACCTGTTGCGGGCTTATTTGATTGGTTATTTGCACCCTTTACGGTGATGCCGATTCAAATGTTTAACTGGACTAGCCGTCCAGAAGAAGCGTTTCAAATCAATGCTGCCGCCGCAGGCTTAGTGCTTGTATTGATGACTTTGTCTATGAATGCTATTGCTATTTATATTCGCTATCGTTTACGCAAAACGGCTTAATAAATTTCTTAAATTATTAAATTATTAACTTATTAAATTAACTTATTAACTTATTAATTTAATTTACTAAGCCTTGATTAAGCCTTGATTAATTAAGACAATTAATTTAACGCCATACGATACTACCCACATTATCAATATTTATTATGTCCCCCACAGCACACAATACACCATCAGTACTACCAAGCATTGTAGTTACACCTTCTGTAAATACACCAAATAATACTTCCACCGCTATTAAGGCAGAAGCAAAAGGCTTTAATTTTTTTTATCCCAATGGATTTCAAGCATTAAAAAATATTCATTTGCCTGTACTAGAAAATAAAGTCACTGCTTTAATTGGTCCTTCTGGCTGTGGTAAAAGTACCTTTTTGCGTAGCTTTAACCGTATGCACGACTTGTATCCTGGCTGCAAATATGGCGGTGAGATTATGCTATATCCCGATAATACTAATTTATTACACTCTGACGTAGACCCGATTGAAGTCCGAATGCGAATTGGTATGGTGTTTCAAAAGCCTAATCCATTTCCAAAAACTATTTATGAAAATGTTGCTTACGGCTTAAAAATAAGAGGCGAAAAAAACCGTACTGTTTTACAAGATACTGTTGAGCAAGCTTTGCGTGATGCCGCTATTTGGAACGAAGTCAGTCACCGCTTACAAGACCCTGCCAGTGCATTGTCTGGCGGACAACAGCAACGGTTATGTATTGCCAGAAGTTTAGCCACTAAACCAGAATTATTGTTATTTGATGAACCCACATCAGCGTTAGATCCAATCGCTACGGGCTTAATTGAAGAATTAATTCACTCGCTTAAACACAAAGTCACTATATTAATTGTTACGCATAATATGCAACAAGCAGCACGGGTATCAGACAACACGGCATTTATGTATTTGGGTGACTTGATTGAATTCGGTGCAACCCAGCAAATGTTTATGAAGCCCACACACAAACAAACCGAAGACTATATTACAGGAAGAATGGGTTAAATAATGACTACGACGACTATCACTGATGCAGCAATTACTGACACTTCAACTTATGCACGTCATCTATCCAGCCAATTTGATACCGACTTAAATCAGTTAGCCGCACGTATTATGACAATGGGCGGGGCGGTAGAACAACAATTAGCGAATGCCGCTCAAGCGCTGACGCAGGGTTTACAAACAATAGATACCTGTGAACAAGCCGAACGTGACATTAATGCTATGGAACGCGAAGTAGATGCTGAAAGTGCTTATTTAATTGCCCGTAGACAACCTGCAGCACAAGATTTACGCTTTGTATTGTCTATGCTTAAAGTGTGTAATAACTTAGAACGTATGGGTGATGAAGCTATAAAACTGTCGCGTACGGCGACTAGTTTAACACTTTTAAAACATTCATCTGCATTGGGTTCACAATCGATACACCGTGGTTTATTGGCAGCATTGTCTATGGCACAACAAATGACGCGTGCTTCATTGGATTCGCTAGCCCGTCTATCGGTGAGTGATGCAACAGCCGTTTTATTTAGTGATGTTGCATTGGACACGGCATACCGTGCACTCATCGCACAAATTGTTAAAGGCTTACAATCTTCACCTGATTTAGCGCCCGCTATGGTTGATGTATTATTTTTAATTAAAGCCGTTGAACGTGTGGGTGACCATGCAAAAAATATTGCTGAAAGTGTAATTTATATTACCGAAGGTGAAGATATTCGTCATACCAATCAAACGGCTTAACTATTAACATGCGCCCCAGTACGCTCAATCACTCTAAATGCATATTAATTGTTGAAGATGAACCTGCAGTGGGTGCACTGATTGCTACCACGTTACGTATGGCACATTATGAAGTGACGATTGCTCAAAATGCTGAACAAGCTCAAGATGCTTTAAGCAGTTCAGTATATGCCGCTATGATTGTTGATTGGATGTTACCTAATACAACGGGTATTGCTTTAATTACTAAGTTGCGTCAATACAGTCAATTTAGGCAATTACCTATTTTAATGCTAACCGCACGCACGCAAGAAAACGATAAAATTAGCGGCTTAGATGCAGGGGCTGATGATTATTTAACCAAACCATTTTCACCCCGTGAACTGGTCGCTAGAGTCAATGCTTTGTTGCGTCGCTCGCAACCGTTACAAGATACGGCTGAAATAATAGTGGGTGTCATACGCTTAAATCCAGCACAAGCAACGGTATATTATCAACCAGATTTAGCTATTTATAGTGCATTAACTAATAATACTGCTAAAAAAATTACAGTATCACACACCGAATTTAAATTATTACAATGTCTTATGTTACAACCTAAGCGAGTCCATAGCCGTGAACAGTTACTTAACCAAGCGTGGGACAAAGACAGTCAAATCGATTTACGTACTGTTGATGCGCACATTAAACGTTTACGTCAAGCGTTATTAGCCGTTGGATGTGAAACCTATATTTATACCGTACGCGGTATTGGCTACACTTTGAGTGCTACCGTATGAAAGTTGCTTTTTTGTATGGGCTTGCTTGGGTAACACTGTTTATAGTGATTGTT
>JBDLSY010000149.1:0-5938 GCA_039805985.1 Pseudomonadota bacterium
GGTGCGCATGATGAACCTATTAGTGGCGATGCTATTGTTAATAATGGATTCGTCTCATCAGAGTTATGGCAACAAATACAAACAGCTGCTTTGGCACTATTTGCTAAAGGGCAGTCATTAGCCGATGCTGCGGGTTTGATTTTGGTAGATACTAAGTACGAATTTGGAATAATTGATGGTCAATTAGCCCTGATTGACGAGGTACATACGCCTGACTCTAGCCGTTATTGGAATAAAATAAGTTATCAAGCCAATCCCACCACACCACACAGTTACGATAAAGAGCAGTTGCGGTTATGGTTAGCTTCTAAAGGCTACCGTGGCGAAGGGGAAATCCCTGTTTTAGATGTAGAAATCATAAATACTTTGCAAAAAAGCTACGCCTTTGTAGTGGATTCATTGACTAAACACACCGTAAAACATGTAGACAATAGTGTGTCTGCTATTCATACACAAGTACAAGCTTTAAATAAGCAGTATTCTGGTAATCAGTAATACACTGTTTTATATTTTTTATATTATTTTTTATATTATTTTTTATATTATTTACACTTTTTTTATACATCATTTAATACACACATTTTTACTTTCTTATGCCTACTTTAAGATAAAACTATGACTGATTTAAACTATTTAAACACTATAGACACCTTAGATTGTCCCAAGGACGAATGCGGCATTATTGGTGTGCATTCAGTAGGCTATCAAGCGGCTCGTAAAGCTTATTTTGGTTTGTATGCCTTACAACACCGAGGTCAAGAAAGTAGTGGTATTGCCAGTGCGGGCGATGCATCAGACAATACAGTGCATTATCATAAAGCAATGGGTTTGGTTTCACAAATTTATAATGAAAATGTGTTGCGTGATTTACCAGGCTATATGGCAATAGGCCATAATCGCTATTCGACGACTGGTGATTCAAGTCCACGCAATGCAGCACCGCATGTCATTGATACTTTAGATGGTATGTTAGCGGTTGCCCATAATGGTAATATTACCAATGCTGCTCAATTGCGGCAAGATTTACTGATGCGTGGTGTGGGTTTAGTGACTACTACAGACAGTGAGTTATTAACCTTGTTATTAGCAATGCCTTTACCAGTGGTTGCAGGTAACGAGTCTAATGTAGCTGATTTAAATAGAGTGGCCATAGACCCAGTATTAACCCGCTTAAAACATTTACAAACAGTGGCTCAAGGTGCTTATAGCTTACTGGTATTAACAGCTAATGCTATTTATGCCACACGTGATGCTTTGGGTTTGCGTCCTTTATGTCTAGGGGTTTCTACAGATGAACAGGGGCGGGTAATGCACGTAGTCTCAAGCGAATCATGTGCCTTACAGCCTGTGGGGGCTACTTTTGTACGCGATATTCAAGCAGGAGAGATTATACGAATTGACCATTCAGGGGTAAGTGTATTACAAGCAGGGGTCGCTGATAAACCCAAAGCATTGTGTGTATTTGAATATGTTTATTTTGCCCGTCCTGATAGTACAATAGAAGCTCGGAGTGTAAATACTGTTAGGCAGGAAATGGGGCGGAAATTATGGGAGCAAGCCCCTGTTGAGGCTGA
This sequence comes from Pseudomonadota bacterium, assembly GCA_039805985.1. Classification (GTDB taxonomy): domain Bacteria; phylum Pseudomonadota; class Gammaproteobacteria; order Burkholderiales; family Burkholderiaceae_C; genus JBDLSY01. The sequence goes on from JBDLSY010000149.1 coordinate 1,575, forward strand.
TGTAGTAGTAGGTGTGCCAGATTCTGCCGTGCCGTGTGCTTTAGGATTAGCCCAAGCCAGTGGTATTCCTTATGTTGAAGGTTTAACTAAAAATCGCTATATTGGTCGTACATTTATTCAGCCTGATGATGCCCTACGCAAGTTAGGGGTTAAATTAAAATTTACTGCTTTAGCTGACAATATTGTAGGTAAGCGTATTATTTTGGTTGATGATTCTATTGTGCGTGGCAATACCGTTGCCCCATTAATCGCTTTATTGCGTGAAGCGGGCGCTAAAGAGGTTCATGTGCGAGTCAGTTCACCACCGATTAAACACCCTTGTTTTATGGGGGTAGATATGGCAAGCCGTAATGATATGATTGCTAATCGTTTTGAAAATGAACAGGCGATTGCCCAGTTTGTTGGGGCAGACAGTTTGGTCTATTTAAATGTTGATACGATGGAAGCCGCAGTGCAGTCGTGTGGTAAAAATAATGCTGGGCCAGTCGGTCTATGTAATGCTTGTTTTACAGGGCATTATCCTTTAGATTTACCTGCTGGAAGTGGTGGATTTGAAGGATTTACTTCAGGGTGTGAGGCAGTGTTAAAGTAATACAGTAAAGACTTACCGTAGTCATTTATTATGAATAATAAATACAATTTTTTAAATTGTTCATCCGTAAGTAATACCTTAGGTGATGTTCCCTTGGCTGAAATACGCCGTGCGGGCATCACTGAATCAGTCCATTTTGGTTCGGTCGCTGTGACAAATACACGCGGTGATATCGTGTATGCCGCAGGCAATCCACAGCGATTAACTTTTGCCCGTTCAGCTTTAAAACCATTCTTAGCTGCTCCATTTTTTGCAGCTGATGGTATACAAAGATTAGGTTTAACTTTGTCTGAAGCAGCTTTATTGTGTGCCAGTCATTCGGGCGAAGCACACCATGCACAGGCTGCCAATAATATTTTAAAAAAAGCAGGGGCTGATACGCAACAATTATTGTGTGGTTGTCATGTTCCATTTAAATTTAGTTGGTTTGATAAGCTACCGCCAGCCAACGAGGCGTGGGGTGTACAGCACCACAACTGTAGTGGAAAGCACGCGGGCTTTATTGCGGCAGCACGTTTAAAAGGTATCAGTGCCAATGCTTATATTGACCCGCAACACCTCGTACAAGTTGATGCACTTAAAGCGGTGGCACAGTGTACGGGTATGAATGTAAATGACATAATTCATGCGGTTGATGGGTGTTCTGCCCCAACATTTGCACTACCTTTACACCATTTAGCACAAGGTTTTGCTCGGTTAGGCGTAGGCAATCAATTAGCAAATGACTCAACACATGATTATCAATATGGTTTAGATATGGCTTGTCAAGCGATGGCAGCACACCCTGAAATGGTGTCAGGCGAAGGCCGTAATGACTTGGCATTCAGTCTAGCCAGTGAGGGTGATTGGGTCTGTAAAATAGGTGCTGAAGGAGTGCAAGCAATTGCGATTAAAAGTTTAGGTTTAGGCATTGCAATTAAAGTCGCTGATGGCAATATGCGGGCTTTATATCCAGCGACTATTGCGGTATTAAATCAAATGGGCTTATTAAATGAGGTACGGCGACAAACGTTATCTTCTTGGGCGAATCCTATTTTGAATAATGCGGCAGGTATAGCGGTAGGCGATATTGTTCCTGTTGTTCAATTGCGTGAGTTTACTTAAATTGATAATTTACCCTTGAAATCGCTTTAAGTGTCTATATGTAATTAGTACAAGAGTTTATCAACAATCAATTGTAAGTTGCTTGTAATTGTTTGTATAAATACCAATTCAATTAATTATTTTTTTATTTTTTTATTTTTTATTTTTATTATTGTTTTAAATTAGGAGTTCTAACATGGCATTACGTCCTTTACACGATCGTTTAATTGTTAAGCGTGTTGACGCTGAAACCAAAACTGCTTCTGGAATTGTCATTCCAGGCAGTGCGGCTGAAAAACCAGACCAAGGCTTAGTCATTGCCGTGGGTGCTGGCAAACGCGACGATAGCGGAAAAATTATCCCTATGGATGTAAAAGTAGGTGATAAAGTACTATTTGGTAAATATGCAGGCCAAAGCGTTAAAGTTGATGGCGATGAAGTCATGGTAATGCGTGAAGACGACATTATGGCTGTTGTTGAGTAATTAAGAACGTAACAGCAGTATAAATAAAAGCATATATTTAAATATTTAAAAATATATTTTTAATATATGTTTAATATGTGTTTAATATATGTTTAATATGTGTTTAACTATATTAGTTATACATTCAATAATTTATATAAATTTAATATTTAAGGAAAAATATTATGGCAGCTAAACAAGTTTTATTTGGTGACTCTGGTCGTGCAAAAATGGTTGAAGGCGTAAATATTCTCGCCAATGCAGTAAAAGTAACTTTAGGTCCTAAAGGCCGTAACGTCGTGCTAGAGCGTTCATTTGGTGCACCAACGGTGACTAAAGATGGTGTATCTGTAGCAAAAGAAATTGAGTTAAAAGACCGTTTCCAAAACATGGGCGCGCAAATGGTTAAAGAAGTAGCGTCTAAAACCAGTGATACCGCTGGTGATGGTACCACGACTGCAACAGTATTAGCCCAAGCAATTGTGTTTGAAGGTATGAAGTATGTCGCAGCGGGTATGAATCCAATGGACTTAAAACGCGGTATTGATAAAGCCGTTATCGCAATTACTGCCGAACTAAAATTACAATCTAAGCCTTGTACCACTACTAAAGAAATTGCACAAGTAGGCAGTATTTCAGCAAACTCTGATACTAGCATTGGTGATCGTATTGCCGAAGCAATGGAAAAAGTCGGTAAAGAAGGTGTCATCACTGTAGAAGATGGCAAATCTTTAACCGATGAGTTAGATATCGTTGAAGGTATGCAGTTTGACCGTGGCTACCTAAGCCCATATTTTATTAATAATCAAGACAAGCAAGTTGCTTTGTTAGACGAGCCATTTGTATTGTTATTTGATAAAAAAATTAGCAATATCCGTGATTTATTACCCATATTAGAGCAAGTAGCCAAAGCAGGTAAGCCACTATTAATTGTGGCTGAAGAGGTTGATGGCGAGGCCTTAGCCACTTTAGTCGTTAATAATATTCGCGGTATTTTAAAAACGGTTGCAGTTAAAGCCCCAGGTTTTGGTGACCGCCGTAAAGCGATGCTAGAAGATATGGCTATTTTGACGGGCGGTACGGTTATTTCTGAAGAAACAGGCTTGAGCTTAGAAAAAGCTACTTTAGCTGAATTAGGCCGTGTAAAACGTGCTGAAGTCGGTAAAGACAACACCATTTTAATTGATGGTGCAGGTGAAGCCGCTAGCATTGAAGCCCGTGTTAAGCAAATTCGTGTACAAATTGAAGAAGCCAGCAGCGATTATGACCGCGAAAAATTGCAAGAACGCGTAGCTAAATTAGCAGGCGGTGTTGCTGTGATTAAAGTCGGTGCAGCGACTGAAGTTGAAATGAAAGAGAAAAAAGCCCGTGTTGAAGATGCTTTACACGCAACCCGTGCAGCAGTAGAAGAAGGTATCGTAGCAGGTGGTGGGGTAGCCTTAATTCGTGCTAAAACCGCGATTGTAGGTAAAGTTAAAGGCGATAATCCAGACCAAGAAGCGGGTATTAAAATTGTCATGCGTGCGGTTGAAGAGCCGTTACGTATGATTGTAATTAATGCCGGCGAAGAAGCCAGTGTCGTGGTAAACAATGTAGCAGCAGGCACAGGTAACTATGGTTATAACGCCGCAACAGGTATTTATGGTGATATGGTAGAGATGGGTGTATTAGACCCAACTAAAGTTACGCGTACTGCATTACAAAATGCAGCATCAGTCGCTTCTTTAATGCTAACTACGGATTGTATGATTGCTGAATTACCAGAAGACAAGCCTGCTTCAGGTGGTGGTATGGGTGGTGGTGATATGGGTGGTATGGGCGGTATGATGTAATTTATGCCGTTTATTTAGCTTTATAGGCTACATAAAATAAAAAATCCCTGCAAACTGCAAAGTTTGTGGGGATTTTTATTGGCTATAAATAGTTAAATCAGAATTAGGTGGCACTAATAATTTCCATACATCTATATTAAGTGCTTTTCCAAACCGTTCAATATTTGATAAAGAGACATTCCATCGTGCCCGTTCTACTGCTGAAACATAAGTTCTATCAAGTTCACACTCTAAAGCTAAAGCTTCTTGAGACCAACCTTTATGGACTCTAGCCACACGAATGTTATACGCTAATATGGCACGAATATTATTTATATCGGGTAGTTTTTTTGGTAAAGTAGGTTTTGCTGACATACAGCAATTTTTATTTAATGTATAATTTACATCAACGGAG
>JBDLSY010000150.1:0-3827 GCA_039805985.1 Pseudomonadota bacterium
AATCAGTCTTTAGGAAAGCGTAACTTTGATAGCTTTCATTTTGCTTGTGCTAAAAATAATGATTTTGAATTCCATACTAATGATGAAAAAGATTTAATTAAAATCCAAAACTCCTACAATCTTTTAAAAAAATAAACGGAAACACTATGCCAAAACGTACCGACCTTAAATCCATTCTTATTATCGGCGCAGGCCCCATTGTGATTGGGCAAGCCTGTGAATTTGATTATTCAGGCGCACAAGCCTGTAAAGCACTTCGACAAGAAGGCTATAAAGTGATTTTGGTGAACAGTAACCCTGCTACGATTATGACTGACCCCGAAACCGCCGATGTAACGTATATTGAACCCATCACTTGGCAAGTCGTTGAGAAAATTATTGCTAAAGAGCGGCCCGATGCCGTATTACCCACTATGGGTGGGCAAACCGCTTTAAATTGTGCTTTAGACTTAGATAAATATGGTGTATTAGCTAAATATAACTGTGAACTCATCGGTGCAAAAGCCGAAGCCATTGATAAGGCAGAAGACCGTCTAAAGTTTAAAGATGCAATGACTAAAATTGGATTAGAGTCAGCAAAATCAGGCATCGCCCATACTATGGAAGAAGCTTTAGTCGTACAAAAGCGGATTGCTCAACAAGTAGGCAGTGCTGGCTTTCCAACGGTAATTCGTCCTAGTTTTACATTGGGTGGCAGTGGTGGTGGTATTGCTTATAACGCCGAAGAGTTTGAAATTATCTGTAAGCGTGGTTTAGACTTATCACCGACTAAAGAATTATTGATTGAAGAAAGTCTGATTGGCTGGAAAGAATATGAGATGGAAGTCGTGCGTGACAGTGCTGATAACTGCATCATTGTGTGCTCCATTGAAAATTTAGACCCAATGGGCGTGCATACGGGCGATAGTATTACGGTAGCACCTGCACAAACTTTGACCGACCGTGAATATCAAATTATGCGTAACGCCAGTATTGCGATTTTGCGTGAAATTGGTGTGGATACGGGCGGTAGCAATGTACAGTTTGCCGTTAATCCAAACAATGGCCGTTTAATTGTGATTGAAATGAATCCACGTGTTAGCCGTTCATCGGCTTTAGCGTCCAAAGCAACTGGCTTTCCAATTGCTAAAATCGCTGCAAAACTAGCGGTAGGATTCACTTTAGATGAACTCAAAAATGATATTACTGGCGGTAAAACCCCCGCGAGTTTTGAGCCTAGTATTGATTATGTTGTTACAAAAATTCCACGCTTTGCATTTGAAAAATTTCCGCAAGCTGATAGCCGTTTAACGACACAAATGAAAAGTGTCGGCGAAGTGATGGCAATCGGCTCAACATTTCAAGAATCGTTTCAAAAAGCTTTACGGGGTTTAGAGGTCGGTGTTGATGGTATGAACCAAAAAACGCAAGATTTAGAAGTCTTAGAAAAAGAACTTGGCGAACCTGGGCCTGAACGTATTTGGTATGTAGGCGATGCTTTTGCACAAGGTTTAACTGTTGAGCGTGTCCATCAAATCACCCATATTGATCCTTGGTTTTTAACGCAAATTAAACAAATTATTGACATTGAACTGGGTTTAGAACAAACTAGCTTGGCAGATATTGATGGTCTAACTTTATTGACTTTAAAGCAAAAAGGCTTTGCTGACCGCCGTTTAGCTCATTTGCTTAAAACAGATGAACAAACGATTCGTGAACGCCGCCATGCTTTGGGGGTACGTCCTGCCTATAAACGTGTAGATACCTGTGCAGGTGAATTTGCCACAGACACTGCTTATTTATATTCAAGTTATCAAGGTTACTATGATGCTGATGCGGGCAAAGCCCAAACTGATTGCGAAGCCTTGCCAACGGCTAAGAAAAAAATTATGGTACTAGGCGGTGGGCCTAATCGAATTGGGCAGGGCATTGAGTTTGATTATTGTTGTGTTCATGCGGCACTGGCTTTGCGTGAAGATGGTTATGAAACTATTATGGTGAACTGTAATCCCGAGACGGTTTCAACCGATTATGATACCAGCGACCGTTTATATTTTGAAAGTTTAACATTAGAAGATGTACTAGAGATTGTTGCCCTAGAAAAGCCTATCGGTGTGATTGTGCAGTATGGTGGACAAACCCCATTAAAGCTGGCTTTAGGTTTAGAAGCGAATGGTGTACCGATTATTGGAACATCACCCAATTCAATCGATTTGGCCGAAGACCGTGAACGCTTTTCTGATTTATTACGTACTTTAGATTTAAAGCAACCACCTAATGCAACTGCCCGTACAGAAGCTGAAGCCCTAGAAAAAGCAACTTTATTAGGTTATCCCTTAGTCGTGCGTCCAAGTTATGTATTAGGCGGACGGGCAATGGAAATTGTGCATGAAGCCCGCGATTTAGAGCGTTATATGCGAGAAGCTGTTAAAGTCAGTCATGATAGCCCAGTATTATTAGACCGTTTTCTTAATGATGCGGTAGAAGTAGACGTAGATGCTATTCGTGATACTGATGGAAAAGTATTTATTGGTGGCGTGATGGAACATATTGAACAAGCGGGGGTTCATAGCGGTGATTCTGCCTGTAGTTTACCGCCGTATAGTTTAAGCATAGCTACAGTAGAACATATTAAGCATCAAACCCGTCAAATGGCTGGTGCATTAAATGTAATAGGTTTAATGAACGTACAGTTTGCGATTCAAAGTATACATATTGAGGGTGTGATGACCGATGTTATTTATGTCTTAGAAGTCAATCCACGTGCCAGCCGTACTGTGCCGTATGTGAGTAAAGCGACAGGCTTACAATTGGCTAAAATTGCGGCACGTTGTATGGCTGGACAAACTTTAACTGCTCAAGGGATAATTACTGAAGTTACACCCAGTTACTTTAGTGTGAAAGAAGCCGTCTTTCCATTTAATAAATTCCCTGGTGTAGACCCTATCTTAGGCCCAGAAATGAAATCTACTGGTGAGGTAATGGGGGTGGGTAAAACCTTTGGAGAAGCGTTTATTAAAAGTCAATTAGGGGCAGGTATTAAATTACCTAAACCAAACGATGGAGCAGTATTTATTAGTGTTAAAAATCAAGATAAATTACGTATGATTCCGATTGCTAAAGCACTTGAATCACTTGGATTTAAATTATTAGCAACCCGTGGTACAGCAGCCAGTTTGCAAGCAACAGGCATAGCCGTCACTGCGGTAAATAAAGTCACTGAAGGTCGGCCGCATATCGTTGATAGTATTAAAAATGGTGAGGTCGTACTGGTATTGAATACTGTAGATGAAAAACGTAACGCAATTGCGGACAGTAAATTGATTCGTACCAGTGCGTTGGCTGCTCGTGTGGTGACTTACACCACTTTATTTGGTGCTGAAGCGGCCGTAGCAGGTATGCAATACTGTGATGATATGCAAGTATATTCACTGCAAGATCTACATGTACAGCTAAAAAGTGAGCCAGTTGTATGTATTACCCAATCTAAAAAAGGAGTTTAAAATGCCAGTACCCATGACAGTCAAAGGTGAAGCATTGCTTCGGGCTGAATTACAGCGATTAAAAACAATTGAGCGTCCGACAATTATTCAAGCGATTGCTGAAGCACGTGCACAGGGTGATATTTCTGAAAATGCAGAATATGATTCAGCAAAAGAAAAGCAAGGATTTATTGAGGGACGCATTCAAGATTTAGATGGGAAACTTTCTAATGCCCAAATTATTGACCCTAAGGAAATTGGCGGTGATGGCAAGGTTGTATTTGGATCTACGGTACACGTTGAAGATTTAAATAGTAGTGTACAAAGTACTTATACGATTGTTGGAGAAGACCAAGCTGATTTTAA
>JBDLSY010000151.1:0-6683 GCA_039805985.1 Pseudomonadota bacterium
TAACAAATAATATCGGTGATTATTTTGTACATTTACCGCGTTTGCATTGGCTTGCACCTTTTAATTCGGGTGATTTTTTAAGTAATACCACAATAGTCAATTGCTCAAATATTGAAACAAACACTGTAACAAATATAAATAGCGAAAATATAAACACTGAAAATACAAATATTGAGAAAAATAGGGTGTTATCAAAAACGCAAACCATCACTTACTTGCGCCATCTATGGCATAACACCGCAATACAAGCAGGACAACTGATTGCACAAGTAGTACAAGAAAACGGTTATTGGATTGAAAAAAGCCGTGGTTTTATTATGCCTACAGCTTTACTATAGCCATTGATTATTAAACACCCGCCAGTAACACGACTAAAGCCCCCGCACCACCTTCACTTGCACGGGCTGCCACAAAGCATTGAACGGCTTTAGTTTGGACTAACCAACTGCGTACCTTACTTTTTAAAACAGGTTGCCTATCTTTGCTGCCTAAACCCTTACCATGTACGATTCGTACACAACGCCAACCTTGGTCTGTTGCATAGCGAATAAATTCTGTCAAAGCGTGCCTAGCCCCATCAACTCTAAAGCCATGTAAATCTAATTGACCTTGAATGGCCCAATCACCACGGCGTAACTTGTTCAATACTTCCACACTAATACCTGTTGTACGGTAGCTTAAATCAGTATCGGTATCTAATAATTGCTCCACACCAAAATCGTCTGATAAACTATCTTTCATTACTTGCGATTCGTCTATCAAACGTTGTGTTGCAATAGGTGCAGGCGGTGTACTGGGTAAACTAGCAACATTATTGTATTTAATCGCTTTTACACTACCGACAGCGTCTATAAATAGACGCGCAGCTTTTTCACGAGCTGCTTGTTGTTGTGCCAGTCTTAATGTTGCTAATTCACGTACTTTAGCGTGTTGAATCAGTTGATTCTTGACTTGTTTTAAATCAGATAAAGCAGTCAATACGATTGACCTAGACTGTTGTGTCATTTATTAATTCGTTATATTAAGTAATGCAATAGATTTTTGATGGGCTGATTTGGCTGGCAAACCACCCGCAGCGACCAATGTATGAAAGCGTTGCATCAAAGTTTCTTTTGACTCAACAAAATCAGGATGAACTGGAATACAAGCCACTGGACAGACTTCAACACATTGAGGTGTATCAAAATGGCCGACACACTCTGTACAGCGAGACGGTTCAATCTGATAAATGTGAACGCCCATTTTAATCGCCCCATTAGGGCATTCGGGCTCACACACATCACAATTGATACATTCATCGGTAATAATTAACGCCATATCGCTTAATACCTATGTTTAATGCTTATGCTTGATGCTTATGCTTAATACTATGATTATTTGGTTTCTTCTAATACATGACTAGCTTGTACATCAGCGTGGTAACTTGAACGTACCATAGCACCCACCGCTGCATGAGTGAACCCCATTTCATAGGCACTGGTCTCAAATAATTTAAATACGTCAGGGTGAACATAACGGCGTACTGGCAAATGGTGTCCACTGGGAGCAAGATACTGTCCAATGGTGAGCATATCCACATGATGATCGCGTAAATCTTGCATCGTTTGCAAAATTTCTTCATCAGTTTCACCTAAGCCCACCATAATACCGCTTTTAGTCGGTACATTTGGGTGTAACTGTTTAAATTTTTTAAGTAAATTTAGACTAAACCCGTAATCACTGCCAGGTCTAGTTTCTTTGTATAAACGTGGCACTGTTTCTAAATTATGGTTCATCACATCAGGCGGGGCATTGCTTAAAATCGTTAATGCCCGATCATCGCGTCCACGAAAGTCAGGGACTAAAATTTCAATATGAGTATTTGGACTAGCCAACCGTGTTTGGGTAATACAATCCACAAAATGTTGTGCGCCGCCATCACGCAAGTCATCGCGGTCTACGCTGGTAATAACAACATACTTTAGTTTTAAAGCAGCAATTGTTTTAGCTAAATTAGCAGGCTCATTGATATCTAAAGGGTCGGGACGGCCATGGCCTACATCACAAAAAGGACAACGGCGGGTACATTTATCACCCATAATCATAAAAGTAGCTGTTCCTTTACCAAAGCATTCACCGATATTGGGACAATTGGCTTCTTCACACACCGTATGCAGCTTATTTTCACGCAAAATACTTTTAATTTCATTAAAGCGCGTGTTACTAGAAGCTGCTTTAACACGAATCCACTCTGGCTTTTTAAGCGTGTGAAGTTGCTCAATGGGTGTTATTTTAATGGGAATTCTTGATGTTTTTGCTTGTGCTTTTTGTTTTGCAGTCGCGTCGTAAGCAGTTGAGGCATTGATGCCTGTATCAATATTCGTCGTGTTAACAGCTTCAATCGTCATATAGGTGTTTTTTATACAGTAGTTGATAGGGAGTTATAGAGGGTATAAAGTATGTTGTGAAAGTTTTTATTTTTAAATGCTAATATTCATCATTTTTAAAATACGCAACATAAGGACATAACCTATTACAGTGGCAGCAGACGATAGTAGTAGTGCCAACCAAAAATTTATACTTTTCCCAAGCAAAATAGGAAACAGTACAAATAAAATCAGTGATGGGACAACCAACCAAGCAATACCCAGCGATAACTGCGCGATGTTTACGGTATTTTTAGTTTCCAAAAAGATCCAGACAAATGCAAATATTGACATCGTAGGTAAAGAGGCAAATATCGCTCCCCAAAAACTACTGCGTTTAGCAATTTCAGATAACATAGCCAGTAATACTGATGATAATAATATTTTTAAGACATAATACATAATAAGAAGCCTTTAGTTTTTTATAAATATACCTAAATCAGCTTTGGTGTATCTACTGCCATACCGGGCTGTGATAAAGCCAATAGTGCGTGGTCAATTAATACCAATGCCAGCATAGCCTCTGCAATCGGTGTGGCACGAATACCGACACACGGGTCATGTCGTCCCGATGTTTGTACAATGGTGGGTTGTCCTAGCTGATTAATACTAGGCTTAGGGCTATGAATACTACTCGTTGGTTTAATCGCTAAGTTAGCACAGACAGTTTGCCCTGTACTAATACCGCCTAAGACACCACCAGAATGGTTGCTCTCAAAACCATCAGGGTGCATATTATCACCATGGTAGCTACCTCGTTGCGATACAACCGCAAAGCCATCGCCGATTTCCACCCCTTTAACGGCATTAATGCCCATTAAAGCGTATGCAATATCAGCATCTAATTTATCAAATAAAGGTGCTCCCCAACCAACAGGTACATTAATAGCTTCTACATATAGCTTTGCACCTACACTGTCTTGAGAACGGCGTAAACTATCCATATATTGCTCAAGTGTTGGGATTTGAGTAAAGTCTGCGGCATAAAACGGATTGTGATTGACATATTGCCATTCTAAGTCAGTCTTTGGTTTTGACATCATCATTTCACCCAAAGCAATCATACAGCCACGTACGGCAATACTATGTGTAGCGGCTAACCATTTTTTGGCAACCGCCCCTGCTGCCACCATAGGGGCAGTAAGCCGTGCTGAACTACGTCCACCACCGCGTGGGTCACGAACACCATATTTTTGCCAGTACGTATAATCGGCATGGCCAGGGCGAAACGTGTCTAAAATATCACCATAATCCTTACTACGCTGGTCAGTATTTCTAATCATTAAAGCAATCGGTGTGCCTGTGGTCAGTCCTTGATACGTGCCTGATAAAATTTCTACGGCATCGGCTTCATTGCGTTGCGTCACATGACGGCTAGTACCCGGGCGGCGGCGATCTAATTCAGGTTGAATATCGTGTTCAGTTAAAGGTAAACCAGGTGGACAGCCGTCAATGATACAGCCAATGGCTATGCCATGTGATTCACCAAAATTAGTAACTCGAAATACCGTACCGAATGTATTGCCTGCCATAAAACACCTTTTTAATATATAAACCTATTATATAAATATAAATATATTTAAGAGTAATTTTACTAGACCTACAACAACTTGTCGCTTGATAAAGTAGTAAACTGTTAATGCAAGGTGAATCAAGGCTACTGCTGCTTATTGCGTAAGGCGTAAGGAGAGGAAAGTCCGAACTCCATAGGGCAACAGTGCTGGCTAACAGCCAGGAAGCGTAAGCTTACGGACAGTGCAACAGAAAATAAACCGCCTTAATTTGAAAATTTAGTTTGAAAAATTGAGGTAAGGGTGAAATGGTGGGGTAAAAGCCCACCGCGTTAATGGTGACATGAACGGCAAGGTAAACCCCACTGGGAGCAACATCAAATAGGCTGGTAATACAGGTGCCCCTTGTATCAGCGGGTAGGTGGCTTGAGCTTAATAGCAATGTTAAGCCTAGAGGAATAGTAGCCGAAAGAATACGTGTAAGCGTATTGTTTGCACAAAATTCGGCTTATCGATTCGCCTTGCACTTTATTTTAAAGATAACTTATTTTAAAGATAATTTTTAATTTAATAATATAATTTAATAATGTAGTTTGTTTAATAATATAGTTTTTTAAAAAATGGTTTTATATTTTTTAGTTTTAATTTTATAGTGATGCCTTTAGTTTATCAAAGCCCGTGCGATAAAATCACGTTTTACTGTAGATTTTGGTACGTTGCCATAGTGTTCACTAAACCACGATCGTACATTGGTGTCTAAGCCAATTCCGTGCATATAGTTATACAAAGCCTTGTTTAAGGACATACCTAGCCGTGCATGATCAACGCCTGTTTTGTCAATAAACTGCACATCATTTTTAGCAAATAAACCTTGTTCAAGTGGCAATAACTGAATACCATACTCTTGTGGATTTAGTCCAACAGGAGAGTGTACGGTACAAGTAAACCGGTGAAAATAGCCACTTTGGATACACCCTGCTGCAAATAATTGCCGCACATATTCTAATGAATCAACCGTATCTTGTACGGTTTGTGTCGGGAAACCGTACATTAAATAAGCATGTACTAAAATACCTGCATCGCTAAATGCTTTGGTAACCCGTGCAACTTGTGCGACAGATACTCCTTTTTTCATTAAACTTAACAGTCTATCACTGGCTACTTCTAAGCCGCCACTGATTGCAATACAACCACTGTCTGCCATTGCCTGTGCCAATTCTGGCGTAAATGTTTTTTCAAAACGAACATTGCCCCACCATGAAATAGCGACATTTCTAGCTATCAGTTCAGCTGAAAAAGCTTTTAATGATTTAGGCGGTGCTGCTTCATCAACTAAGTGAAACCCTGTTTGTTGAGTTTCGGCCACAATTTGTTCAACACGGTCTACTAAAGTAGCCGCAGTTGCCGCATCATAACGAGAAATATAATCTAAACTCACATCACAAAAACTACATTTTTTCCAGTAACAACCGTGTGCAATAGTCAATTTATTCCAGCGTCCATCGCTCCATAAACGGTGCATAGGGTTTAACATATCCAACAAAGATAAATATTTTTGTAGTGGTAAACCGTCCCAAGTCGGTGTACCCACTTGTTCAAACACGATATCAGGTTCAATAAAATTTGTATACTTTACGATACCAGCTTCACAACTAAATGTCCGAACTAAGCGTTGTTTGCCTCGTTTACCTTGTATGTGTTCAAGCAAGGCAAGAATAGGATTTTCGCCTGAATCTAATGTCACATAATCAAAATAATCAAACACCCTTGGCTCACCTAGCTCACGTAATTCAGTATTGACAAAACCACCGCCTAGAATTGTTTTTACCTGTGGATAAGCTTTTTTAATTGTTTGTGCAATCCGAAAAGCAGCATACACTGTGCCGGGAAACGGGACTGATATCAAAACAACGGTGGGCTGATACTGATTCATTGTTGTAACAGTCAACCGTTCTAAAATGGTATCGACTAAAGTGGGTGATACTGTTAATGCCTCTGCCAGTGAATCAAAATGAGGCTGACTCGCTGCCAGTGATTCAGCATAACGTACAAATTCAAAGCGATTATCAATGGCATCGCGTATCACATCAGCCAAATCATTTAAATACAAAGTTGCAATGTGTCTGGCTCTGTCGTGTGTCCCCAAAGCCCCAAAAGCCCATGATAAAGTGTCTGTATATTCATCATCATTCTCATTTGTATAATTGTCTAATGCTGCAAATCGCGGCCCTTCAGGCAAAAAATTACGTCCTGCAATACGATGCGACAAAGTAGAATCAGTATTTTGTAAAAAGCGAATAGTCGGTGCTATTGTGGCACGATAGCGTGAAAACTGTGCCATAAATGAAGCTATTGAATCAGACTGTATACCGTCATCATCAATTAATTTGTTTGATTGTTCAACACACGCTGTATGCAGTGCATCTATACCTGATTCACTTAATAAATTAAGTACTAATTCTAAAGCTAAATCGGCTTGTACGGCATCAAAGTCACGCGACCCCAAAAACCCTGTTAAATAGGCCGTAGAAGGGTACGGTGTATTTAATTGCGTCATAGGCGGAATTAACGATAAAATTTTCATAGACTCAAGGCATTTTAAAATAAGAGAGTATGCAGTATAGTTAATTAGCTATAAACCTGCCGTTCCTAAAACCCTTTCATACCGTCTATTTGAATATTGAGTTTTTCGCCTTTGCGTTTAAGGACAAATAAGCCTTGTGCTTTTGCGGCTTTACTCACGTCTTTAGGTACACTCAAACCTGCA
>JBDLSY010000152.1:0-7579 GCA_039805985.1 Pseudomonadota bacterium
TTTGATTATCTGTTGCATGGGCTGGACTCATAGCCATACCAGTCACAAAAGCGGTTGCTAAAATAGCAGTGATGATCTTTTTCATGTGTAATTCCTAGGAAATGTAAAGTTTGAAAAATAAAATAAATTTTATTATTTTATTAAAGATAAGTTGCATATACAAATATTACTTTAGCTGATTTTTTAGTAGAATCAATGAAGTTCTAAATCATATAAAAACAATTTATCTTTAATAAAAAGCGAGTATTTAATTACTTAATTTCCAAATAGTTCTTCGAATTGCTCAGGTGTCAGTGCATCATCTTTTGCATTAGGGTTAGGTTTTCGGCAATGCTTACAAGGACCGTCTATCTTGCGCATTATAAGTCTGAATTTTTTGACCTTTACTTCTTTGGCAGACGTTTGATTATCTGTTGCATGGGCTGGACTGATAGCCACACCAGCCACAAAAGCGGTTGCTAAAATAGCAGTGATGATCTTTTTCATGTGTAACTCCTAAAAAATTAAACAAATATTAATAAAAAATAAAATAAATTTTATCACTTTATTAAAGATAAATTACATATACAAATATTACTTTAGCTGATATTTTTTTAGTAAAATCAATGCCGTTTTAAATCATATAAAAACAATTTATCTTTAATAAAAAAGCGATTGCTAAGATGCATCATTTCCCTTAATACCTTTTCCTTTACTTGGGCATCCACGACAAGACCCATCAATTACTATAGGTTTTTTAATAGGTTTTGCTGCTTTAGCAGACGTTTGATTATCTGTTGCATGGGCTGGACTCATAGCCATACCAGTCACAAAAGCGGTTGCTAAAATAGCAGTGATGATCTTTTTCATGTGTAACTCCTAAAAAATTAAACAAATATTAATAAAAAATTTAAGTTAAAAACATATAAAATGTTGTGATTTATATGTGATTAGCTGATTTAATTATATAGGTTAAATATAAAAAGATACAAAAAAATGTGATTAATTTAGCATTTTTTATATTTTTTTAATACTTTTAATACTTTTAATACTTTGGTATTGCTACTTTAAAATAGTTTTTTGACCGATGTAGACCTGCGTTTCATCTAAATAATTAAATAATTAAATAATTAATTTTTTTCACGGTATTCTATACGCGTATTGGGTGCAAGATAGCCTGATTGTTTAAATACCTCTTGTATCATTTGATACGTAGCAAAACGCAAATACATGTGGTGAGCCGTATGACAAAAGGGCCGTATTGCCAAGCTAACCCCTTCTTTAGTGATGTCTACAACACCAATTTGAGGAGCAGGTGTTTCTAATACGTTAGGTATAGTTTTGAGTGCTACCCGTAATTGTTCAATCGCTTCTGCAATAGGGACGCTATGGTCAATTAAGACAACGCAATTAGCCCGCCGATAAGGCTGGTTGCTATAGTTTTTAATTATTTCAGAAAACACTTTGCTATTTCCAACAATGGTAGTGACATTGTCCACGGATAATACCGTTGTTCCAAACAAGCCTAGTTCTAATACATCGCCTTCTACGCCGCCGATATCAACATGATCACCAATTTTAAAAGGACGCAAAATTTGTAAAAATATGCCTGCTGAAAAATGAGTCAATAACCCGCCCCATGCTGTTCCAATGGCTAAACCTATGCCTGCCAACAAAGCAGCCAGCGAAGTAGTTTGTACTCCCAAATAACTTAAAATGGCTATAGCTAAACCAATACTTAATACGCCTGATAAAAATGAAGCAATATATTTTGAAATAGTGGTATCAACCTTTTCATTATTAATTAATAAGCGGGTCAAAATTTGGCGTATCAGTTTAATTAACCAACGGCCAACAATCCAAACGATAATCGCTACTATAAATTTAACTGCAATCGTTGTACCGTTGCTTAACAAGTAATCAGCAGCAAAGTTAAGATCTAATTTCATAGTTTATGTATTTAATGTCACATTAATAAATCGCTATGTTAATAAATTGGGCATTGCGGTAATATTAAAGTTTAGCTTTTATACTATAGTAATAATGCCTATTATTTTATACGCCATTTTTTTTAATCGTATCGTTTAAACGTGCCATTAATGCCGCCATATGGGTGCGAGTGTCTATCACAATAGGTGCGGATAAGGTGGTATCGTCAGCCATCAAACCCAATTCTTTTAAAAAACGTGAAGGCTTACGTTGCTCCCAGTCGCGTCCCTTTTTACGCCGTTGGCAGTATGACACCGTCAGCGTATTACGCGCACGGGTAACGCCCACATACATTAAGCGACGCTCTTCTTCTAAGCGTTGTACATTGAGTGTTGTTTCACCATCAATCATAAATCCATCATCAGTCGTGTTTAAAGCATTTAATGCAGCCACAGCATCAATAGACGCGACTAAATCACTATTATTAGTATGCCCATGGTGTGGTAGTAAGCCTTCCTCACAACCCACTAAGTAAACATGGCGAAACTCTAATCCTTTTGCAGCGTGCAGTGTCGATAATCGCACGGCATCAGGGTCATCTTCTTCAGTATCCATCATGGATAATAAGGTCACTGCTTGCGCGACTTCAGCCAAAGATTTTTCATCATTTTCTGCTTTTGTAGACAACCAATTTAAAAAATCTAATACATTTTTCCAGCGGCTGTGGGCTGCTTTGCCATCAAAATGTTCATTAATGAACGCTTCATAACCGATACGATTGACTAATTCATATAACAGTACGCCCGCAGGTTCACCTTTGCTCTGTGCCGATTGTTGAGTGTTTATCGTATTTGAAGCGTGTCTATTAGACTTACCTTTTAAACCACCACGCCATTGAAATTCTTGAATTAATTCAGCAAAGTCTTTAATGGGTTGATGTTGCCGTTCACTGACTTGTGCGGCAAACCCATGTTCAAAGGCTGCTTGCATTAAGCTACATTGTCTCATACCGCTATAAGTACCTAAAGTTTCTAATAAAGCAGGCCCTACACCACGACGCGGCGTATTGACAGCCCGCATAAATGCTTGGTCATCATCGTCATTAACGATTAAACGTAAATAAGACAATATATCTTTAATTTCAGCACGCTCAAAAAAACTTTGCCCACCTGATAAAACATAAGGTATTTTTTCGGCACGCATTTTCTGCTCAAATATACGGGCTTGGTGATTGCTACGATATAGCACAGCATAATCACTAAAGCGGCTTTGGGTATAAAACTTATGGGCTAATAACTTAGTCACCACCATTTCAGCTTCAGCATCTTCGTGTTGAGCCGATAAAACGTGTATCGGATCGCCAACTCCGTGTTCACTCCATAATTGTTTAATGTGTAATTTAGGGTTATTCGCAATTAAAGCATTGGCTGCTTTTAAAATAGTGTTTGTACTGCGATAATTTTGCTCTAATTTAATCACTTTAAGTTGCGGATAATCACGTTCTAACTCACTTAAATTTTCTATAGTTGCCCCACGCCAGCCATAAATAGCTTGGTCATCGTCACCGACAGCAGTAAACATCGCTCGTACACCGACTAAATATTTAAGCAAAGCATACTGTGTTGCATTGGTATCTTGCACCTCATCAACTAAGATATAACGTAGCTTATTTTGCCAGCGTTCACGAACTGACTCATTTTCTTTTAAAATCTGAACAGGCAATCCAATTAAGTCATCAAAATCTACGGCTTGATAAGCACGTAATTGCCTAGAATACGTTGCATAAGCCAGTGCAGTATTTGAACTGTCTTCATCAGTGGCTTGACTAAAAGCCTGCTCTGGCGATAACAACGCATTTTTCCATAAACTAATTTGACTGTGTGCAGCACGCGTTTTGGCACGGTCATAATCGCCTAACGCATCTTGTAATAAGTTCGCACTGTCACTGCTATCCATAATCGTAAAATTGTTTTTTAAGCCTATTAACGCGTGTTCTTTACGTAAAAAATTCATACCCAAAGCATGAAAAGTACTGATAGTTAAGCCACGAATGGGTGCTTGCACAGCATTTAATAGATTTTTTGTACGGTGTGCCATTTCTTTAGCCGCTTTATTGGTAAAGGTAATAGCAGCAATATGTTGTGGCTTAATATGAGCTGCCCGTATCATGTGGGCTATCTTTGCAGTAATCACCCGGGTTTTTCCACTGCCAGCCCCTGCCAGTACCAAACAAGGTCCGTCTAGGTAAGTCACTGCTTCACGCTGGGCAGCATTTAATTTATCAATAGCCAATTTAATTTATACTCACACAGTCAAGATTAACAATTAACGTCATTAATATCATCACCATCATTTACACTACAAAAATAATAATTATATTTTAGCGAAATGAGATTAAAGGTTATAAATAATATTTATTATTTGTTATTTATTAATATTTATTTATTATTTATTATTTATTATTTGTTAATATTTATTATTTGTTATTTGTTAATATTTATTTATTAATATTTATAATAATTATTACCATTGTTTCACGTGAAACAATTATAAAAGTCTTAGCTATTATTAATTTTAATAAATACGCTTAAATTTATTTAAATACGTTTAAATTAGTACAGTATTAGTACAATAAGTACAATAACTTTTTCTTACACCTTAGCCATTATTTTATGCCCAACTTATATCCACCACCTGGTATTCCTGGTATTCCAAAAGCAACTGCGTATGCTATGCACATTGACGTGCAGCCAGAATACCTAGTTGAACGGTCAAATCCCGAAAAAGATGTTTTTGTATTTGCTTATCATGTACGAATTACTAATATCGGACAAATAGCAGCCCAAATCATTAGCCGCTACTGGGTGATTAAAAATGCAGTAGGTATTATCGAAGAAGTCAATGGTTTAGGTGTCGTTGGACGACAACCTTTTTTGAAACCAGGTCAAGGCTTTGAATATACCAGTGCTTGCCCACTCAATACCTCCAACGGCAGTATGCGTGGCAGTTTTTTTTGTGTTGCTGAAGACGGCGAACGCTTTGATGTGGCTGTTTTACCTTTTGAGTTATTTGTCCCTAAAGCTTAGAAAAAATATTTTTAATAGTTTTTAAAGCAATTTATTAAGTTATTTATTTATTTTTTATTTATTTTTTATTTATTTATTTTATTAATTTGCGTAGCTTCAGGTATCAAAATAGTTTCTTTTTTTGTGTCTGTAGGCATTGTATGGTGTGCCTCATCAGCACCTTTCATAGTCCACCACATAATAAACCCAATAATTAATAAAGCCAACAACATTTCAACGAATAATAACCACATAAACATTCCTAATAAGTACTATTAAAGCACCATTATTTTAAATGATTAGCTTGATTGTTTTACATTAAAAATATTATAAATAGTATCAATCAATTACTCTCTTAATTACTTTTATTTATATGATTATTCGTACTATTAAAACGACCGTTCATCAAATTAAACTAGGTACATTAGCTATTTTGTTAGCCAGTTTAGCTGCTTGTAGCAGCTATCAAAAGCCTATTATTTTATCTATACCACCCGCCGTTACTTCGCCTAGCTTAAATAATCTACCACCATCAAACAGCTTGGGTCAATCATTAAACACTTTACCAAACTGGAATCAAGACAATTTATTAGAGGCGTGGCCTGCTTTACTCAATAATTGTCAAAAAATAGGCAGCCGACCTATGTGGCAAACATTTTGTAAAGCTGCTCAAACCATACCTAATAATCCTGATGAAGCACGTGAATTATTACAAAAACATTTATTTGCAACTTTAGCCGAAGCAGACAATACAACCCCCAACCGTAATATTGCAACTGCTTATTTTGAACCTGTTTATTCAGCCAGCCTACAACCTATCGGTAATTATCAATGGCCATTGTATGCTGCACCAATAGTTGCTACAACTTTAAAACGTAGCGAACTAACGCCCATAGACGGTAGTATTCATCGTGTTTTACAAGGCAAAGAACTTGTTTACTTAGACAATCCAATTGATGCTTTTTTAGCACAGATACAAGGTTCGGTACAATTAAAACTACAAAATGGTTCAATCATTAGATTAGGGTTTGCTGCAAAAAATAACCAGCCTTACCAGTCTATTGCCAAGACTTTAATTGCACAAGGTGTATTTAAAGCCCACCAAGCCAGTATGGAACGTATTAAAAAGTGGGCTACCAATCAGTCTGATAAAACAGTACAGACCGTATTAAATACTAACCCTAGTTTTGTATTTTTTAAAGTAGTTAATATTCCCTATCAATACGGTGCAGTGGGTGCGTTAGGCGTTTCTTTAACCCCTATGCGAAGTATTGCAGTGGATACAACTTATATTCCGTTAGGATCGCTTATGTGGGTAGAAACTGAAACAATACAAGGGACGCTATCGCAACTGATGTTGGCACAAGATACGGGTGGAGCAATTAAAGGGCCATCAAGAATTGATATTTATACAGGAACGGGTGAAGCGGCTGGGAAATTAGCCAGTGGGCAAAAAAGTGCTGCTAAAGTCTGGTTATTAAATCCTAAACCCTAAACCTTATATTTTTTATAAACCTTAATTTTTTAATTTATATTTTTAACATTGAGATAGTTATGATACTTAACACAGGTACACGTTTAGCTGCTTTAGATTTAGGGTCTAATAGTTTTCGTCTTGAAATTGGTTCTTATGACAATGGAACTATTTATAAGCAAGAGTATTACAAAGAAGCCGTCCACCAAGGTGCGGGCTTAGACGAAAATAATTTATTAAGTGATGCCGCAATGCAACGCGGTTGGGAGTGTTTAGCACGGTTTGCCGAACGTTTAGCAGGCTTTAAACACGCCCAAGTACGCGCAGTCGCCACACAAACTTTGCGTGAAGCCAGTAACCGTGAAGTGTTTTTAAGCCGTGCGCAAGCTATATTAGGCTTTCCGATTGATGTTGTATCAGGCTATGAAGAAGCACGTCTGATTTACCAAGGCGTTGCACACAGCCTGCCACAATCAGATGAAAAACGTTTAGTAATTGACATTGGCGGGCGTTCAACCGAGTTTGTTTTGGGCGAAAGCTTTAATGCTAAAGTCATGCAATCTTACCATTTAGGTAGTTCTGCATGGAGTCAACATTATTTTGCTGATGGTCAATTAACAGAAGCGAACTTTCAAAAAGCCCGTATAGCTGCCATGGCTATTTTAGATGAGACAACGAGTCTATTTGGCCGTTTGCATTGGGATATTGCTTATGGTTCGTCAGGCACGGTAGGTGCAGTGGCCAGCATTTTAAACCACGAACAATTTGACCAAGACACTATTGCCCGCTTAAAAGTAAATATTACTGATGTGGGCGACGGTATTATTACACGAGCTGGGTTACTTAAATTACAGTCAGTACTGTTGAAGTTTAAAGACGTTGAGCATATAAAATTTGAAGGTTTAAGAGACGATAGAAGGTTAGTCATTGCCGGTGGCTTAGTCATTTTATTGGCTATATTTGACTTGCTTGATATTGAATATATGGTAGCAGCACAAGGTGCTTTAAGGCATGGTGCTTTATATGATTTGGTTGATCGTAGTGAGTTAAGCCGTGATATACGCTTGGCGACTGTTAATCGTTTGGCCATTAACTATCAAGTGGACACTATACATGCCAGCAGAGTTAGCTA
>JBDLSY010000153.1:0-3508 GCA_039805985.1 Pseudomonadota bacterium
TGTATTATTATTTTTGGCATTACTACCATTAAATGATTTTTGTGATAGTTTACTAAAACTTCAAAATCCTATTTACAAGCTATCCTATAATAGATGCCTCATAGACTAGGCATTTTGAATGTTTTATAATTGTAAAACTTTGATAATTTTGATAACCTCAATAATTTTGATATGTTTAAATGGCTAATTGTTACTGTATTTATTTTATTCGTATTAGCACGAACCCGTTTATCAAAATATCTACGGCTAGGGTATTTACCTGGTGATATTCACTGTGTCTATAAAAAATTTAAATTACATTTGCCTTTTACGTCTACTTTGGCTATTTTTGTGATACTTTACGTATTAGTTCGTTTTGTTTAAAACACTGATACTTATTAAATATTTTTAAATATTTTTAAATAGTTACTAGACAGTTTTAAATACTCTTAAATACTTATTAAATACTCTTTATATGCCACAACAATCGCTGACTATTATTAATAAATTAGGGCTACATGCCCGTGCTAGTGCAAAGTTTACTCAAACAGCAGCGGGGTTTCCTTGCGAAGTGTGGGTTTCAGCACGGGGGAAACGCGTCAATGGAAAATCAATTATGGGGGTCATGATGTTAGCGGCAGGTATTAATACGCCCATCACTATTGAAACCATTGGCGAACAAGCAGACAATGCCTTGATTGCTTTATCTACTTTGGTTAATGCTTACTTTGGTGAAGGTTCTTGATTTACTGTGAGTCAAAGTATTAGTAACATTTCAAATATTACTGGCATTGCTGCCAGCAATGGTTGGGCAATTGCTACTGCACAGGTTTTAAACCCCTATATACCCACTGCTGTTTACTATTGTGTTGAACCTTCACAAATTAAACATGAGCAAACTTTATTAATCGGTGCATTTAAATCAGTACGCCATGAATTAAGGGGGCTATCAGAGCCTTTAAAAAACTTGGTTACACAGGGATTAGCCCATGAAGAGGTTTATACTTTATTAGAAGTTCAATCACTCATGTTAGATGACCCCGCTTTATATGATGCTACATTAGAATACATAGCACAAAAAGAAGTCAATGCAGCTTGGGCTTTAAGCCAACAAATACAATATTTAGCGGCAGAGTTTGAAAAATTGTTAGATGATTACTTCAAAGAACGTGCCTTAGATATTCGGCAGCTGGGCCAACGCTTACTTAGCCATTTATTGACACCACAACGCAGCACTTGGAACTATACTTTAAGCCTACCTGCAAGCGATACGCCGATTATTTTAGTCGCACAAGATTTACCACCTGCTTATTTTGCACAATGGCAACCACATAGTTTAGCGGGCTTAGTCACCGAATTAGGCGGCTATTCTAGTCATACGGCGATTATGGCTAGAAGCCATTCTATTCCTGCGGTGCTGGGGGTTAGCGATGGGTTAAAATTAATTAAAACAGGTGACTTATTGGCTTTAAATGGCCATACGGGTGAATTATGGATTAACCCTGATGCAGTGCAGTTATCTGTATTGCGTGCAGCACAACTGACTTGGACTGAATCACAACTGACTGCTAATAAAGAAGTATCGCAAGCAGCCGTCACTCAATGTGGAAAAGTAATTACTGTTTTAGGCAATATTGAACAACCGAGTGATATTACGGCAGTGTTGGCGGCTCACTTAGATGGTGTTGGTTTATTTAGAACTGAATTTTTATTTATGGGGCGAGACCATTTACCTAGCGAAGCAGAACAAACGGCTGCCTACACGCAAGTCATCTGTGCCTTAAACGGTAAACCTGCGGTATTACGCACGCTTGATGTGGGTGCCGATAAATTGTTAAATGCGATGCAATCGTCTAACGATAGCCCTAATCCTGCTTTAGGGCTGCGGGCTATCCGTTATTGTTTAGCGAATCCTGAATTATTTTTGACACAATTGCGGGCTTTACTACGAGCCGCACACAATACAATACCAGGTACACTTAAAATATTACTGCCTATGATTGCTAGTTTAGATGAGCTACAGCGTTGCCGTAGTTATTTATTGGAGGCTAAACAACAATTATGTACTGAAAATATTGCTTACGGTACAGTAGAGCTAGGCATCATGATTGAAATTCCCGCAGCTGCTATCGCAATTGACTCTTTATTGCCCTACATTGATTTTTGTAGCGTGGGCACTAATGATTTAATTCAATATACTTTGGCTATAGACCGTAATGATGCAGCAGTATCGCACTTATATAACCCTGTCCACCCAGCTATTATTCAGTTGTTGCGGCACGTGTTTAATGCGTGTGAAACAGCTAAAAAACCTGTTTCTGTCTGTGGAGAGATGGCAGGTGATGTCCGTTACACCTCAACTTTATTAGAGTTAGGTTTACGTACTTTCTCATTACACCCTAATCAAGCCCCAGCAGTGAAAGCCGCTATTCGGCAATGGCACAGCAACACACTATAAATATAATATATGTTTGATATTCAAGCATTTGATACGCCACGATTGGCTGATTTATCACACAGACTCAGTATTAACACGCAATTAACGGTACAAGTGATACCGCACATTGATTCAACCAATAGTTTATTGTTAGCACAAGCAAACTATTTACCACTGCACCCTAAACCAGCTATCGCCTGTTTGGCTTTGCAACAAACTAATGGCCGTGGGCGTTTAGGGCGTAAATGGGTTTCAGGCATTCATAATGCGGGCATTCATAAAAATACAGCTTTTACGGCAAGTATTGGATTGTCTACAGTTTTACCCTTATCACATTTAACTGTACTGTCGTTACAAGTAGGCGTTGCAGTGGCACAATATTTACAAGGCTTAGGATTAGATATTGCTTTAAAATGGCCGAATGATTTGGTATTAAGGACTGGGTGTTCAAAAAAGTTTGAAAAAATTGGTGGCATATTAATTGAAACTAAAAGTTTAAACACACCGCCATACCAACCAGAAAAAACTGCAGTTGTAATGGGTCTAGGTTTAAATTGGTATGCAGCCCCTGACATACTTAACCGTAACACAACCTGTGTAGCCGATAATATTTATGCTTTACCTGATTCGGAATCAGTCTGTACCGCATTATTAAGTGCGATGAATATTGCATGGCAGCGGACAGAGCGTGGGCAACATTGTCAATTTGCCCCATTTGATATATTAGCTGGGCAAGAAATAATTTTACACCCGACTACATCAACTACGAATATGCCTATCGTAGGCATTGCCCAAGGTATTAACGCCCAAGGTTGTTTGGGTATACATACTAAACAAGGTTTACGGTGGTTGCACAGCGGAGAAGTCTCTTTTAACACCGCTAAAGTAAATTCATTTTTATTATGAGTATCATATTATTAATTGATGCGCGTAATACCCGTATTAAAATGGGCATTGTTAATATTAAAAATAGTTTTATTGATACTACTAACAATAATAAAAATAATATTAACAATAACAATACTAATATTAATAACAATAATAATACTAAAAATAATAATATTAATAATACTGATAATATTATATTAAATA
>JBDLSY010000154.1:0-3190 GCA_039805985.1 Pseudomonadota bacterium
GTCTGTCACGAAATAAGTTCTGATAAATACCCCGTTGTTTAGGTTGAATACCAAACATCACTAGACCTGCAGTATCTCTATCTATACGGTGTAATGGTACTAAATGTGATAAATTCAAACGCCGTTTTAATCGCACCAATAAAGTTTCTTGGACGTATTTACCGCTAGGAATAACAGGTAAAAAATGTGGTTTATCGGCGATTATTAACGAATCGTCTTGATAAATGATAGTTTCATAGTAAGGTAGTTTTGCTTCTTGCTCTACTTTACGGAAATAATAAACAGTTTGTCCTGCTGGATAAGGTGAATTTAATAAAAATGGCGTTCCACTTGAATCGTAAATATCAGCATTATTAAAACGAGATTGCCAAATTTCAGCTAAGATAGT
This sequence comes from Pseudomonadota bacterium, assembly GCA_039805985.1. Taxonomy (GTDB): domain Bacteria; phylum Pseudomonadota; class Gammaproteobacteria; order Burkholderiales; family Burkholderiaceae_C; genus JBDLSY01. Next base: position 389 of record JBDLSY010000154.1, read on the forward strand.
AGGATATTTTGCACACAAAAATGTAAATAAGCTGTCAAAAACAGGGGAATTTGGGCAAAATACGCGGCTTGCCCCCACACCGTCTTTAAATAAATGCAGCTTACTCACGGCACAATATAATCTAATACTTGTCGCGAACGGGCCAATGAAGTAATATTTTGTTTAACTTGCTGATGCTGGGGGTGTACATGATAAGCCGCCAATGCCGCTTCGTCGCGTAATAAAGTATTTAAAGCGACATGGCAATTTGCTTCTAAAGCATCGGTCATAATACCCACTTCTAGTACTAATAAACCATCAACAATTCCTTGGCAGCTGTCTAATTGAGTTTTAAAGTAAACTGCATCGTTGGGGTCGTGTAAAGTCCACATCACTAAATGACGAATCATAAATAATCCTAAAAAATTTAAAGTAAATTTAAAATAAATTGAGCTTGGTTAATTGTATTAACTTGTATTAACTTGTATTAACCTGACTTGTATTTTATTTTACCGCTAAAATATGATTATGAACCTAACACTATTATCTTTTGAGCTGTCTATTGCCTGGCGTTATGTACGTTCAGCACGTAAATATAATTCAAAAAATACTATAGGCATAACTACAAAAAAAAATAGCCCTGCCAATCAACCCTTTGTAAGTTTTATTTCTATGCTATCCATGCTGGGTATTGCGTTAGGTGTAACCGCTTTGATTGTTATTATGTCAGTTATGAACGGGTTTCAAAAAGAAGTGCGTAGCAAAATGTTATCGGTTATCTCTCATATTGAAATATTAGATTTAAACGGCGGTATGCCGGACTGGCAAACGACTATTAAAGCGGTTCAGCAAAATCCTGAAGTTATTGGCACTGCCCCCTATGTACAAGGTCAAGCCATGATATTACGCGGTGAACACATGAAAGGTGTTATGTTGCGAGGTATTTTACCCGCCCTTGAACCTCAAGTCAGTGATTTAGTTAAACTGTCTGCCACCCAATCTAATTTGACACTGAATACAAACCATAATATCAATTTTAATATCAATAAAGACAATGCACAGGTGTCACTTAACGCACTAAAAGCAGGTCAATTTAGTATTTTTTTAGGAAAAGAATTAGCAAAAAACCTAGAGGTAGAAGTGGGCGATGCCGTCAATTTATTAGTCCCCAGTAATGCCAGCACGCCTATTGGATTGTTACCAAGAACGCGTAAATTTACTGTTTTGGGTACTTTTGAGTCGGGTCATTATGAATATGATAGTACGGTCGCTTTATTACATTTAGACGATGCAGCAAAATTATTAAGCATTGATACCGCCAGTGGTATCAAAGTTAAAATCAAGCACATGGATGATGCCCCGCAGATAGCACAAGAATTAGCCCGCTTGATGCCGCCTAATAGGCTAGTTAAAGACTGGTCACAAGCGAATCGCACGTGGTTTGCCGCCGTACAAGTAGAAAAACGAATGATGTTTATCATTTTGACTTTAATTATTGCTGTTGCCGCCTTTAATTTAGTGAGTATGTTAGTGATGACAGTAACCGATAAACAAGGACAAATTGCTATTTTACGTACTTTAGGGGCAACACCTGCCAGCATAAGGCGTATTTTTATGATTCAAGGCTTTATAGTAGGTACTTCTGGCTTGATTATTGGTTTAGTTATCGGCATATTATTAGCATTAAATTTAAGCACTATCACTGAAGCCATTGAGCATTTATTTGGTTTTCAATTTTTACCGCGTGAAGTCTATTTTATTAGTGCTTTACCCAGTGATTTACGCTGGGCTGATGTTACATGGGTGGCTGCATTGTCGTTGTTTTTAGCGTTAATCGCCACTATTTATCCATCTGCTAAGGCAGCCAGTATTAATCCCGTAGAAGCGTTACGGTATGAATAATGTGTATGAATAATTTTACTGTTACTATTTAAGTGCCTCTATGTCAAGCTCATCACCCCATTTACCTGCCCTAAACGTTGAACGCGTATGTAAAACATATATGGAAGGCGGTAAAGTTATCCATGTATTAAATAATATTTGCTTAACAGTCGCGATAGGCCAACAAGTCGCTATATTAGGTGCATCAGGTTCAGGGAAAAGTACTTTATTGCACTTATTAGGTGGGCTAGATACGCCTGATACAGGCAATATATGTATCGGTGATTTAAACTGGTCGGCTACCGATTTAAATGAAACTAAACGTGCTAAAGAACGCAATGCTCGGGTAGGTTTTGTTTACCAATTTCACCATTTATTACCCGAATTTACTGCTTTAGAAAACGTAGCAATGCCTTTACGTTGGCGTGGCTTACCTGTTAAAGACGCACATCAACAGGCACTACACTGGTTAGACCGTGTTGGCTTGTCTCAACGAACACACCATATTCCTGCCCAATTAAGTGGGGGTGAACGCCAACGAGTCGCCGTTGCTAGAGCTTTAGTCGGGCAGCCGCAATTAATATTAGCTGATGAACCAACAGGTAATTTAGACCAAGACAATGCGGCTAAAGTGTTTGATTTATTTTTAGAATTAACCGTGCAAAATGGGACTGCTTTGGTATTAGTGACCCATGATGAGTTATTAGCAAAACAATGCGATGCTGCTTACCGTATGGTTAATGGGCAGCTTATTCCAGCAGTGCATTAAGCACACATTACTACATATACATATACATATAAATTACATATACATTATGAGTATCATTAATAACCGCAAAGCCAGCCACGAATTTTTTATTGAAGACCGCTATGAAGCAGGCATTGTCCTACTGGGCTGGGAAGTTAAAGCCATTCGTGGCGGGCGTGGTGCAATCAAAGAAA
>JBDLSY010000155.1:0-9999 GCA_039805985.1 Pseudomonadota bacterium
GACCAACTAATTTTTGATGTATCTCTATCAATAAATGTTTCTACTTTGAGAGTATGATTAATCTTGCTCTGTTTTACAAATTCATCAACTTGAGTGTTGTAAAAGTGAATTGTATTTTCTACATTTCTTAATAATTCTTTCTTAGAAGAATTAATTACCCAAGCATCCCTACTTGTACCAACACCCATTGAGTTTAATGTGAAAATTGTTTTGGATTTACTATCAAATTTTTTTGAAGGGGCTAATTCAAAAAACGTTTCAAATAAATCATTTCTATGATTTATCCAGTCGCCTTGCTCATTTGTCTGAATAGCATTTAAAGGCATTACTGGATTTGCGAAAGTTTTAAAATCACTGATTAATTTTAGTTTTTCTTCGCGATTTAAATACTCGCCAATGTCGTGATAATGTATGGTTGCCTTGTCTGTTTTGACATCAGGATTTTTAACCAACACGGTAATGGCTATGGGTGTTCGTGAACCACTGCCAAAAATCTTCCCACCTTCTTTACGGCTTAGTTCGCCACTGGTGCGTTGGTTGCCTCGTAAATTAAACACATAAATTGCTGTAAATTCTTTTTCTATTGATTTGCGGAAACCATCGGTACTGTTGCCGTCTAACCAAGCCCCATTAGAAACAAACGCAATAATGCCCCCTGTTTTGTCTAACCTGTCGCTACTCCATCTAAAGGCTTTTATATAACTATCATATAAAGAGTTCTTATTTATTGCATTGGTTAGCTTGGCATAAGTTTCTGCAATACGATTATCTAATTTTGGATATGCCTGATTTTGTGCATTGTCATTGGCAGATTTTTGCCCTACTGAATACGGTGGGTTGCCAAAAATAATTTGCAAGGGTAATTTTTGTTGGCGTTGTACCCGTTCGCTATTTTGCGGGAACATCTCGGAAAACAATTGTTCGCCCGTTGTTTCGGCCAACTGAAACGTATCGGTTAAGCAAATGCCTTCGAAAGGAATATAGGTGGTATTGCTTTTGGGTTGTAAATCGTGAAAAGTATTTTCAATATTTACCGCTGCAATGTAGTAAGCCAATAAAACTATTTCGTTGCAATGAATTTCAGAAGTGTATTTGCGAAGCAAATCATCTTTGCTAATTAAACCACTTTGTAATAAACGAGTAATAAATGTGCCTGTACCTGTGAATGGGTCTAACACGTGTACATTTTCATCGCTGATGCTTCTGCCAAATTCTTGTTGCAAAATATCAGCCACTGAATGAATGATAAAATCGACGACCTCTACTGGGCTATAAACAATCCCTAATTTTTCAACCATTTTAGGAAAAGCCGTTTTAAAGAATTTATCGTATAACTCAATAATAATGCGTTGCTTGCCTTCTGCATTGTCTATACCTGCTGCTCTTGTTTTGACGGACTGATAAAACTTGTCTAATGTTTCTGCATCTGTTTCTATGATTCTTCTTCCAATACATATTTTTTGCATTGATTGACTCATTGGATTATTTTTTACAAAAGAATAGTCCTCAAACAAAGCATCAAATACTGGCTTAGTAATGATGTGCTGTGAAAGCATTTCTATGGCTTCGGTTTGGGTAATACTTGGATTAATATTGGTGTGTAAGCCTTTTAAGAAACTATCAAAGGATTTTTGGTATTTAGGATTTTCGTTAACAATTTTAGTAATACGCTCTATTTGTCTGGTTGCAATATCAGCGACTGATTTTGCCCATTGCTCCCAATACCTTTTATCGCCTACTTTATCCACCAAACGGGCAAACAACACGCCTTGCAATGCTTGAAATTGCAAAGACAATTGTTCGGCGATTATTTGTTTAGATGCGTCTGTTTCATTGTCCACACGAATACAGTTGCCCTCTTCATCAAACGTAGCGGCGGCTTTCGCCAATAAAATGTTGTCTGGTTTTTTGCGGTTCAGGTCTATTTTGTTGATGGTGGCTTCAAAACGGTCATCGTGTGCCCGCAAAGCATTGAGCACTTGCCATACCACTCTAAACTTATCATTGTCTTCCATCGCTTTTTCAGGCGAGACATTGCTGGGTATCACAACAGGAATAATAATATAACCAAACTGTTTGCCTTCGGCACGACGCATCACTCTACCGACACTTTGCACTACATCAACTTGCGAATTGCGGGGTGATAAAAACATCACCGCATCTAAAGAAGGGACATCAACGCCTTCGCTTAAGCAACGCACATTGGTCAGTATGCGGCATTCATCTGCGTCCGTTGGTGATTGAAGCCAAGCCATCAAATGATTTCTTTGTGCCGCATTCATACTGCCATCAATGTGTTCGGCGTTGATTTTTATTGAATTTTCGCAGGTGATTGTAGGGTTAATTTCACTTAAATACGTGGTAGTAATACTATTAAAAATACTCGTAATTTTTTTAGATTCTTCTATTTTTGGGCAAAAAGCTACTGCTCGCTTCATAATTTTTGGGTCTAATTGGCGAATTAAACCCTCATTACCCACAATTTGTTTGGAGAGTGCGTTGATACAACCGATGATTTTAGCGGCATCACTGGCATTGAGTTCATTATTGCTATCGGATACGATTTTTTGTACCGCTGGTGAAATATCGTTTTCATTGACGGTTAATATCAATACTTTGTAATCCGTCAATAAACCTTTTTCAACGGCTTCACCAAAACCGATATGATAAATTTGTTGGCCATAGATGCGTTCATCGTCCATACTACACAGAAAAGCCTGATTTTGTGCGGCTTTTGACTGTGCTGCTTCGTCATAAAGACGTGGCGTAGCCGTCATATAAAGGCGTTTTTTGGCACTGATAAAATCACGGTCATGCACTTTCACAAAAGCACTTTCGTTTTTATCACTCAGCGTTACGCCTGTGGTACGGTGTGCTTCATCACAGATGATTAAATCAAATTCAGCATATTGAGGCAATTTTTTTGCCAAGATAGCTTGTGCCTTCGCAATCACATCAATGGATTGATAGGTAGAAAACACAACGGTTAAGCCCGTGTCTTGTGCAGTGTTTTGAGCCAATTGATTGAATTGTTCAAAGCGTTGCAAAATTGTGGCTACGTTGGTCGATGCAGGAAACGCTAAATCACTCACTGATTGAAATGTACTGTCATCGTTGTTTCTTTTTTTTGATATTTCGGGGTCAGAGCAAATACAAATGGCATGCATAGGGCTGTGTGCTTGTGCAGCCCATTCATTCAGTGTTTGTCCAAGCAATGCAATAGAAGGCACTAAAAAGAGGATGAAGCCTTTGCCGTTTGTCTGTGCTTGGGCGATTTGTAGGCTGGTAAATGTTTTACCTGTTCCACACGCCATGATGAGTTTGCCGCGTTCATGCTGTTTAAAATGGGCAATTGTTTTTTCAGTCGCTATTTTTTGGTGTTCTCTGGCTTGTTTTTTGGGTATTTGTGCGTATTGCCCTTGTTCGCCTTCATCTAATTTAGCCCAATCTACAGAGGCTTGTACAAGGTCTTGCAAACCAATTCTGCCAACTGGCGGGTTTTGATGGGTGATTGCTTTTTCAGCATTAGTACCAAATGCTTGCCCTGTAGTGTCTATCCATAAACGGTATGAAAAAAGGGTGCTGTGACCATTGACAAAAAAAGCACGGCTAGAGGTGGCTAAAAAAGAATCAATCGCCGGCTTATCAATGATGTTGCCTTCTTGATAGCATTTACACTGTATCGCCCAATACTCGCCCTCTTTTGTCAGTGCGATTAAGTCAATCCCTGTATCTGCCCCACCTAAATCTTGCTTATATGGAAACTCGGCCCACAACCAAACGGTATTAAACGTATAGACATACTTTGGTTCAGTCAGCAAATAAGCTTTCATTAAACGTTCAAACCGTTCTCCTTTGTCTTTTTCAGAAAAAGAAATTTGGCGGTACTTGGTTAAAACGGTATTAAATGAATGTTGCATGGCTACTTAGTAAAGTATGTCTATGGTATGTCTATGTCAAAAAATAATATATCAATCGTTATTTAAAATTTAAATAATCACTTAACTTAATAACTTATTAACTTATTAAGTTATTAAGTTATTAAGTTATTAAATGATTAAGTTATTAAACGATTAACTTATTATTTAATAACGGTACGTATCGGCTTTGTAAGGACCTGTTTTTTTAACACCAATATAGGCAGCCTGTTCATCGGTGAGTTCTGACAAAACTGCACCGACTTTATCAAGGTGTAAGCGTGCGACTTGTTCATCTAAATGCTTGGGCAATACATACACTTTGCCTACGGAATAATCGTTTTGTTTAGTAAATAACTCAATTTGAGCAATGGTTTGATTGGCAAACGATGAACTCATTACAAAACTGGGGTGTCCTGTACCACAGCCTAAATTAACTAAACGGCCTTTTGCTAACAAAATAATTCGTTTTTCAGGGCGGGTATCCGTTGCAGGAAAAATAACGTGGTCTACTTGCGGCTTAATTTCGTCCCACTGTAAAGCTTCTAGTGATGCAATATCAATTTCGTTGTCAAAATGACCGATGTTACACACAATGGCTTGGTTTTTCATGGCTACCATATGTTCATAGCGTATCACGTGTTTATTGCCCGTTGCCGTAACAAAAATATCGGCTTTATCAGCGGCATATTCCATAGTAACGACTTTGTAACCTTCCATCGCGGCTTGTAGGGCGTTAATTGGATCAATTTCTGTGACCCATACTTGAGCACTTAAAGCACGTAAGGCTTGCGCACTGCCTTTACCCACATCGCCATAACCAGCAACCACAGCGACTTTACCCGCAATCATTACATCGGTAGCCCGTTTAATCGCATCTACTAAAGATTCACGGCAACCATATAAATTGTCAAATTTTGATTTGGTTACACTGTCATTGACATTAATAGCCCGTATTTTTAAACTGCCTTTTGCAGCCATTTCATTTAAACGCAATACCCCTGTCGTCGTTTCTTCAGTAACACCAATAATATGTTTTAAACGGCGGCTATACCAAGTAGAATCTTCTACTAATTTAGCTTTAATCGCAGTGAATAAACAGACTTCTTCTTCGCTATTCGGTGTGCTTAATACCGAGATATCTATTTCAGCTTGCGTGCCTAAGTGCATTAATAATGTAGCATCGCCGCCGTCATCTAAAATCATATTAGGGCCTTCTTCTGGCGTATTTGAAGCACCAGAAAATTCAAAAATGCGGTGTGTATACTCCCAATAGTCCGCTAAAGTTTCACCTTTGTAAGCAAATACAGGCGTACCACGTGCGACTAAAGCCGCTGCTGCGTGGTCTTGGGTTGAATAAATATTACACGATGCCCAGCGAACCGTTGCCCCCAAAGCCTGTAAAGTTTCAACCAATACAGCGGTTTGAATCGTCATGTGTAAACTACCCGTAATACGCGCCCCTTTTAGTGGCTGACTGGCTTGAAATTCTTGACGAATTGCCATTAAACCCGGCATTTCGGTTTCGGCGATGTTTATTTCTTTACGGCCAAAATCGGCTAAATTTAAATCAGCAACTGCATAATCTTTGGGTGATAAATGGCTTGATAAAGCCACCGATGCTGAATGTGCCGCGTTGTGCGCTGCATGGTTTAAGGTATCTACCGCTTTAGATACTGTAGAGGACAAATTAGAAAAAATACTCATATAATACTGCTCCAAAAATTAAAGCCAAACGCATTGACTTAAGATGAATAAGCGCCGTTACAAAAGTATGGAGTGTATTCTAAGCCTAGCAAAACCAAATTAAACACTATTAGTTTTGTCGCAACGCTCCTTAGAAAACACTGTTATAAATAACGATATATTGTTGATATATTATTAAAATATTTTAAATTTTGAAAATCTTGGTTCAGAATTTTAATTTTAAAGTTTGAAAAAATATATAAAACGCTTTCAAAACTATTCAGCAAACAGAGTACGTAATGCTATACCAGGGTTTGAATGACGCATAAATACTTCACCAACTAAAAAAGCATATACCGCATGCTGACGCATTAAATGTACATCGTTAATAGTGTGAATACCGCTTTCGGTAACAATGCACTTAGTACTCGGAATATAAGGTAATAAATTAATTGTATTGTTTAGGCTGACTTCAAACGTACTTAAATTGCGGTTATTAATGCCTAATAATGGCGTCTCTAACAATAAAGCCTTTTCTAACTCTTGCTGGTTATGTACTTCAACCAATGTATCCATACCTAACTGAAGAGCTATTTGTTCAAATTTTTGCATTTGTACGCTACTCAAACACGCTGCAATTAATAAAATAGCATCAGCGCCCATCGCACGGGCTTCAACTATTTGATATTCATCAATGATAAAATCTTTACGCAATATAGGCAACTGACACGCCAATCTCGCTTGCTTTAAATCATCGCTATGCCCTTTAAAATAAGTCTGGTCGGTGAGTACACTTAAACAAGTCGCTCCGCCTGTCTCGTAACTGATGGCAATTTCATTGGGTAAAAAGGTTTCACGCAACACGCCTTTACTGGGACTGGCTTTTTTAATTTCTGCAATGACGGCCGATTGTTGCTGTGCAACACGCTTTAAAATAGCGTGTGCAAAACCACGCGTAGCCGATTGATTCGCTATTTCAGTGTGTAAAAATGCCAAAGGCTTATGCTGTTGAGCGTAAGCGACTTCAACGCGTTTAGTGTTTACGATTTTGCTTAATATATCAGTCATATTATTTATTATTTATTATTTATTACTTATTATTTATTATTTTTATTTTTATTTTTATTTTTATGTATTATTTAATGCGTAAATTGCTGTGTAAAGTTTGCCATAGCCTGACATTTATTTAAGGCTGTACCGCTTGCAATTGCCTGTCTTGCTGCTGCAATGCCTTGTTCAATGGTATTTACTGTGTTAGCCGTATACAAAGCAACACCCGCATTGAATAAAACAATATCTAAAGCAGGCCCAGGTTGATTATTTAACACATCAAGTAACATTGTTTTACTTTGTTCGCAATTGTCTACACGCAATTGACGATTACTTGCCATACTCAAACCAAAGTCTTCGGGGTGTAACTCATATTCAGTAATAATGTCATTTTTTAACTCGGCTACTTTAGTCGCTGCTCCCAAGCTTAACTCGTCCATACCATCTTTACCGTAAACAACCATAGCATGCTGGGCACCTAAACGGCGTAGTACACGGGCTTGAATAGTTACTAAATCAGCGTTAAATACACCCATTAAGATATTAGGGGCATTTGCAGGGTTAGTTAAAGGCCCTAGTATATTAAAAATGGTTCGTGTCCCTAAAATTTTTCGTATAGGTGCTACACGCTTCATCGCTGGGTGGTGGTTTGGTGCAAACATAAACCCCATACCCGTAGCTTCAATACACTGGGCGACTTGTTCAGAGTTTAATTGGATATTAACCCCCAAAGCTTCTAATACATCGGCACTGCCACTGTTACTTGAAACGCTTCGTCCACCATGTTTAGCCACCGTTGCCCCAGCAGCAGCAGCGACAAACATAGCACAGGTAGAAATATTAAATGTATGGCTACCATCACCACCTGTACCGACAATATCTATAAAATTAGCCGTTTTTTGTACCTGAACAGGCACACATAACTCACGCATAACGTGAGCCGCCGCCGTAATTTCATCAACCGTTTCCTCTTTAAGTCGCAGTGCAATCAGCAGGGCAGCCAATAATTCCGAAGCAACTTCACCACGCATAATTAACCGCATTAAATGTAACATTGCATCATAAGGAATGTCAGTACCGCTTAGACATAAAGCCAACATTTGCTGGGGATTAAGCTGGGAATGGATAGTCGTTTCAGGCATAATCAGTACGTAATTTATCAGTCAAATAAACGAATATCAAATAAACGAATATCGTTAATATCGTTAATATCGTTAATATCTTTAATGTCTTTAATGTCTTTAATAATTTTGAAAACGGTCTAAATATATATTTTTAATATATTTAATACGTTATCAAATAAATGTAGCTTAAACCGTATAGTGTTGCTTCACCCATGATTGATAAGCACCTGTTTGAACATTGTTCACCCAATGGGCATTGTCTAAATACCATAACACTGTTTTACGAATACCTGTATCAAATGTTTCAGCGGGTTTCCAGCCTAATTCGGTATGAAGTTTAGTCGCATCAATGGCGTAACGGCGGTCATGTCCTGCACGGTCTTGTACATACGTAATTTGTTGTGTGTATGATTGAGCATCACTACGTGGAGATAACTCATCTAATAAGGCACACACCGTGTTTACAATTTCAATATTCGGTTTTTCATTCCACCCACCGATGTTATACACTTCACCGATACGGCCCGCCTCTAAAACACGGCGAATCGCACTGCAATGGTCTTTGACATACAACCAATCACGTATTTGCATACCATCACCATAAACAGGCAATGGCTTGTTTGCCAAGGCATTGACTATCATTAGCGGAATGAGTTTTTCAGGAAAATGATAAGGCCCATAATTATTACTACAATTGGTAGTCAATACAGGCAAGCCATACGTATGGTAATAAGCACGCACCAAGTGGTCACTGGCGGCTTTACTAGCACTGTATGGGCTGTTGGGTTCATAACGGTGTAGTTCAGTAAAACCTGGGGCATCTTTACTTAAGCTGCCATACACTTCATCAGTTGATACGTGTAAATAGCGAAAATTTGCCTTTAAATCAGCCGACAAACCATTCCAATAACTACGTGTCGCTTCTAATAAGCGAAAAGTACCCATAATATTGGTTTGAATGAAATCTTCAGGCCCGTGAATTGAGCGGTCCACATGGCTTTCAGCAGCAAAATGCAATACCGCACGCGGCTGATATTGGGTGAGTAAAGCGGCCATTGCTGCACCGTCAGTCACATCGGCTTGCACAAACACGTGTTGAGGATTATTCTCTAAAGAAGCTAAATTTTCAAGGTTGCCCGCATAGGTTAGCGCATCAACATTTATGATGGTTTCGGGCTGATTAGCACACCAGTCTAAGGCAAAATTACTGCCAATAAAACCCGCACCACCTGTAATAAGAATTGTCATAATTAGTACTATTTATTTAGTTTTTTTAATGTTTAAAGTTTTTAATATTTAAAGTTTTTAATATTTAAAGTTTTTAATATTGTTTAATTTTAGTTTTAATATTATTTATATTATTTATATTATTTATATTATTTTTGTGCCGCTGCTGTTAAATGCTGTTCTATTTGTTCCGCTTTTGCATAGCCCGGTACACGCTTGCCGTTAGTAAAAAACATAGCGGGGGTGCCTTGAACGCGTAAACTACGTGCCAAAGTTTGATTTTTATCAACAGGTACTTGACATGATTTTTGTGCAGGGGCAGGGGAAATACCTTTTAACATCCAATCATCATACGCTTTATTGCGGTCTTTAGCACACCATACACCGCGCATTTTATCTTCAGAGTCTTGAGACAAAATCGGTACTAAATAAGTATAAATTGTTATATTATTTACTTTTTCTAATTCAGTACGTAATTTTTTACAGTAACCGCAATTTGCATCTTCAAACAATACTAATTGACGCGAACCGTCACCTTTAACTAGTTTTAGGGCATTGACTTTATTTTCAGGCGAAAAAACAGCGGCAGTTGCCAATGTATTTATCCGCTCTTGTGTGTAATTTTTGCCTGTTTTCAACTGTTGTATGCTGCCTGCAATCAAAAATTCAGCAGTTTTATCAACATAAATAATATCATTGTCTAAACGAACTTCATACAATCCAGGTAATGGTGATGTACGTACTTCATCTACTTTGATGTTGTTACCGATTTTAGCTTCAACTGCTTTACGAATCAAAGTTTCAGTTTGCAGGTTACTTTGAGCAATATTGGTTGATTTACCAACTTCTTGAGCAATCACTGCTGTCATTGATAGCATATTAACGGCAGTCAATAGGCTTGTAATACTCAAACTAAGTAATGTTTTTTTAGTAGTATTCATATTTTTATGTTTTTATTTTTTATATTTTTAAAAATTAAATTAGTTAAGTAAATT
>JBDLSY010000156.1:0-3056 GCA_039805985.1 Pseudomonadota bacterium
TGCCGATAAATTATAGGCAGCATTCCATTTGTGTAATAACAGTGCATAATCAGTCAATAATTGTATTTGAGTGGGGCTTAAGTTTAAATTTAAAGCCATTGATGCATCAATAATATGCGTATTTAAAGTGGATTCATTCATAGGTAAATATTAGCATCACTACTTTAATATGGTTAAGGTATAAATTTTTAAAATCTTCTTAGCAAAAATAAGGCATCTTAGATAAAAATATAATAACTATTTTTAAGTAGTAGTACCGTATTTTTAGTTTTATCTTTAATATATTGGGCAGAATATTTTCTACCCGTACAAAGTATTTTTGGTAATATTAAAATAGCAATGCCGTTGGGTTTTTTTAGTTGATATGTCACGTAAGATAATAATTCTTTATGGGCTTGTTGGGACTTAAATTAAGCGTTTAATTAAGCGTTTATTGGTGATGTATTTATTTTCTTATAACGCTTATAACCCCAAGCATAGTACAAATAATGGCGTTTTACTACATGTTCTAATGCACTATTTAAGTGACGTGAAATCGCTTCAGCCTCATTTAATAACGGATTTATCGCTGCTTTAGGCAATACAACCAGTTCGCAGTGGACTTGCCAGCCATCAGCGGTAGGAATAGTATAAATAATATACATACGGGCTTGCGTGGCTAAATGCAATTTAGCAGGCAAATTAATAGTGTAAGCATCACGTCCAAACCAAGGTAGCCACAGCCCTTCACCCTGTTTAGGGACTTGGTCAGGCAATATGCCTAATAAGCCATTTGACTTAAGTGTTTTTAAAGCTATCCGCACACCTCCCGTATCAGCCCGTGCCATAGTTAAGTTAGGGATATTGCGTACCGATTCAACAAATTGAGCAACCCATTCTTGTTTAGGCCGGCGATACATAGCAGTCAGTGGTGTTTGATGAGCAATCCATTTTGCCAATGCTTCAAAGCACCCTAAATGCGGTGTGAGCAATATAGTCGCCTGCTTATTATTGAGTGCTTCATAGACTGCGGCTGTACTTTCAGGTGAAATACTTATTTTATTAACTACTGTTTGTGTGCAACGAAGCCATACCCACAACATATCGGCAGCCCCACAGGCAATCGCTTGATTGACTGCAAATAGGGATAATTTTAATTGTGCTTGTGTTAAATTACTCGCAATCGTTTTACGGTGTTTAGCTGATAAAGTGTAAATTAAAGTGCCTACCAATTTAGCCAATATTCGCAAATAATTTAACGGTAAGCGTGACACTGTACGCGTAACTATACGTAAAATAAACAGTAATAAATTATTAAAAAAATTATTAAAAAAATTATTAAGCAAAGTATTAAACAAAGTATTAAACAAAGTATTAAAAAATGATGAAGGTATCATAGGTTTATAATGAGTGTTATATTTTTCGGTGGTTTAGTTAATTATGAACAACTTGCTTGACACCGTAGAAGTGATATTTTGAGCTATTTTTTATTGCTTTAAATAAATTTTCTAAAATAACCAAGCTAAAGCGTTCGCTGTTACTTAAATAGAGTGTGTTACAAAGCCTCTATTGTTGCAGCAACGCTGTGTTCTTAACCATGTTTTTAACATCCTTAAGGAAACAGCCGTGTCTTCACTGCCTAACGATTATTTTTTTACTTCGGAATCTGTGTCTGAAGGACACCCCGACAAAGTGGCCGACCAAATTTCTGATGCTATTTTAGACGCAGTCTTTAAACAAGATAAATTTTCACGTGTTGCCGCTGAAACACTATGCAATACTGGTTTAGTAGTACTAGCGGGTGAAATTACTACCAATGCCAATGTGGATTATATTCAAGTCGCACGCGATACAATTAAACGAATTGGCTATGATAATACCGATTATGGCATTGACCACCGTGGTTGTGCGGTTATGGTCTGTTATGACAAACAAAGCCATGACATTGCTCAAGGCGTTAATGAAGGACAAGGCATTGATTTAGACCAAGGTGCAGGCGACCAAGGACTTATGTTTGGCTATGCGTGTAATGAAACCATTGCACTGATGCCCGCACCGATTTACTATAGCCATCGTTTGATGGAACGACAAGCCTGTTTGCGTAAAGATGGCCGTTTGCCTTGGTTACGTCCTGATGCAAAAAGTCAAATTACCTTTAAATACGTTAATGGTAAACCTGATTCAATTGATACGGTAGTATTATCCACGCAACACGCCCCAGATATTGCACACGCCGATTTGTGTGAAGCTGTGATTGAAATGATTATTAAACCAGTTTTGCCCAAAGAATTAATAAAAAAAGACATTAAATACTTGATTAATCCAACTGGACGGTTTGTAATTGGAGGGCCACAAGGCGATTGTGGTTTAACAGGGCGTAAAATTATTGTGGACACTTATGGCGGTGCAGCCCCCCATGGTGGCGGGGCTTTTAGTGGTAAAGACCCGAGTAAAGTAGACCGTAGTGCGGCTTATGCGGCACGTTATGTAGCTAAAAATATCGTCGCTGCAGGCTTGGCTGAAAAATGTCAAATACAAATTAGTTATGCAATTGGTGTCGCAAAACCAACCAGCGTAATGGTAACAACTTTTGGTACAGGCAAAGTCAGTGATGAGCGTTTAAGTTTAATGGTAGCAGAGCATTTTGATTTACGTCCTAAAGGCATTGTTCAAATGTTAGATTTATTGCGGCCTATTTATGAAAAAACAGCCGCTTACGGCCATTTTGGACGTTCAGAGCCTGAATTTACTTGGGAAGCGACTGACAAAGTGTTTGCTTTAAAGGCATCAGTTTAAATGCTTGTAAAAAATTAAAAAAATTAAAATTTTTTATAGTAGATTGTAATAACTTTACAATCATTCACAATATATTATGTTTTTTGCATTATGACTACTTTAACCTCTAATTCTTCTTCTGCGTCATCGACTGAAATGCCTTCTGGCTATCGTAACACTTTAAATATGCCTGATACGCCGTTTCCTATGCGGGGTGATTTGCCCAAGCGTGAGCCACAATGGGTCGCTAACTGGCAAAAAAATAAAGTGTATGAAGCGATTCGTGCCGCACGTCAAGGGGC
>JBDLSY010000157.1:0-3466 GCA_039805985.1 Pseudomonadota bacterium
GAAAATCCCAACCAAATACAATTATAAAAATTAATAACAGACTTTTGATAAAACGAAATCTCTCTAAACAAACCATTGACAGTACCTTCTTCACGGCTGGTACGAACACCTGCACTTAGCCTTACACTATCACTTAAACTTGCCTGAATCCCCACACGTCCTGAACTAACTTGTGCATCGGTATCCAATGCTTTTGAACGCTCAATATCACCATCTAT
This sequence comes from Pseudomonadota bacterium, assembly GCA_039805985.1. Lineage (GTDB taxonomy): Bacteria > Pseudomonadota > Gammaproteobacteria > Burkholderiales > Burkholderiaceae_C > JBDLSY01. The sequence goes on from JBDLSY010000157.1 coordinate 219, forward strand.
AGCAACTGATTGTGTCAATTTAACTGTTGTATTGATACCCATTTGTTGAGTACCTGCCCCCACTGAATCTGTACTAACATTCATAAAATCAGCTTCAGTACGCCTTAAATACGCATTGGCTTGTACAACATCACCCGTATGATTTAACTCAACCCGTGAAGCAACTCCTTCACGTTCAATCAAAGAAATATTAGACTTAAGTATCGGTAAGACTACCGGACTATTTGCCGTCACTGTTTTTGATTGAGCAATTTCGGCTATAAGCCGTGTAGATTCACCCAAACGAACCGCCGCATTGACGCTTGTTAACTTGACCAAAGCAATTGGATTATTGTCTTCCACATACGAGCCGCCCACAGTAGCGTGCGATCCTACATTCATCTGACCATCAATCCCTGCGACTACAAATTTCTCACCACCTTGATCAACTTCATAATTAATCCGTAAACTCATCGGATTGCCTTGTGCATCTAAACTAGGCAAAGCACGCGACAACAAAATACGCGAACTAAACGGTTCAAATACATAATCATTTAAACGAACCAACGGTGTTATTGATAAAATCGTGCTTAAATTTCTGCGATCACGCACAATTATTTCTATCTTCTCTGAATTTTCTAATGCCGTTGTATTTTTAACTGCAAATGGACCACTAGTACCATTTGCCACAATCTCTTCTGTTACATTCTTTAGCGTATCATAAGCAACGAACCCATTAACGATACCCGATGAACCTTCAACATGGCTTTTAAGACCCGTTAAACTCCGGTTATAAGTACCTAACTGACGTAAATCAGTCCCTGCAACCATTCCTGTACCTGCACCTTGACTAAAACCATCGGCTGTATTGTAATCACCGTACAATGCAAAGCTACGGTCTTTGTCTACCCGTACATAAAAACGCTCTCTTGAACGCGCTTCAAAACCTTTAATACTTGCGTCACCATACACTGGATACATTTGTTCAGGCTTGATATCACGCAGTAAACGCGCTCTTGTTTCTTTATCACTGTCAAAACTAAGTGTTAATAAAGTATTGCCTGCTATTTTACCTTTTAAGAAAAAAGCTGTACGCAATGCAGCGGTACTAACATTGCCATTTATTCCTGTATTACTGCGGCTAAAACGGCTAATTTCTTGCTCAAAACCGTCATCAATTCGCGCTGGACTAATTGTTGTGTCTAATTTTGCTTTTGTTAAGCGTAGAGAACCTTCAATTAAACCAGCAGCCACCATCTCACGTAACTCTAAACCAAATGGAATCACTCCAACTGCAAATGAATCACCCGCACTGACCCTCAACTGAACGTCTTGTACCGTATTAGGCGCGATTAGACCAAATGTAGACTGACCTTCTAATACCTTTAATTGAATACCAGGTACACTGCGGTCTGCATCTTTACTGGTATTACCAAACTCATCATCAGCAGTACCATTGAGCTGAAGTTTGCCACCGCTGTGCTCTAATGTTACTAACACTGGCTCTTTCATTAATTTGCCCTGTAAATCATGTACTGTCACGTGCACACTCAACTCACTTCGTCCATCTGCCGGAACACCAGCATTGTCTACTTTAACGTAAATTTTACCTATTTTTGCGTTCGCTGCATAAGCAGCATTCAGCAAACGGATTGATTCTGATTGAACACCGACAGATAAAATATTTGCTGTAAATTTACCATTTGATGCACTCTCTATGCTGCTATTCGCTGATAAAACCAGTGGACTACTAACCGCAAACAAACCTAATAAAGCTAACTGCAATGCTTTAGGGCAGCCTGTTTTTTTAACTGTGCACGTTTTTAATGGGGCATGAGTTTTCATTGTCTTTTCCTCTCAAACTTAACGAACCACTGCGGGCACAATAGTATTCACAGATTTACTTTCAAAGTCTAATACGTTAACGCCATTAATAACAGTATCAGTATTTGACGCATTGTATTGATCTGCCTTAATCACACTGCTAGTATCACTTTGTGATTTACGTAATTGAACTTGTTTTACAACCGTGTCATAACAACCCGTTTCTATAAAATCAGCCCTTTGCATACCACCATTTTTTAAGTCTAAGAATAAGCTCATCGCGTCACCTGCATTACGGCTACTGCTAGTCGTCATCACACTACCACGCGGCAAAGTACTTTGATCTAACACCAATACATTTAGCTTAGGATCTAAATCACACAAACTATATTTACCATCAACATCCGTAGTAATGCTCGTACCATCTTGTAAATATAAACGCACACTCGGGATACCCATCTCTTGTGAACTTGAATCTTGTACATGGTTATTATTACAATCCATATACACTTTACCGACTACACAGCTTTGAACACCTAAAACACCACCCGTGACTTTAACCTTATGCTGCGCTTCGTTTGAACACAAGGCATCAGGCAAAGTACAATTTACATTGAGTCCTACTGTTGCACTGGCACGATTAATACCCGTACCTTGCTGTGCACCGACAGCTAAACGAACACGATAACTTAAAGTCACTTCACCTTTGGCAACAATAGCACCCGTATTAAATTTTAATACAGGCCCTGGTTTACCTGACGGCTCTGACAGTTTGGTTACTGCACCAGTTCCGACTTGCAGTTGCGCTGTGCCATCAATATAGCGGAATCCTGCAGGTAAACTATCAATAACTTCTGATACCGCAATACTACTGCTTGCATCATCAACTCGCTTTATCTTAACGGTGTAACGTACACTGTCACCTATTTCTGCAGTAACTTTATCGCCTACTTTACTCACTAACAACTTCGGTTGTGCTACTGGATCCATTGGTATATGATTGTTTACAACCGCTGTACCGCTGGCAGGATTTAAATTAAGGCCTAAAAAGTAAGTGGTATCTTGTGAGAGATTAGGCGGTGGATTGCCATTAACACCATTGCCATTCACACCAACATTTCTACTACCTGTGGGCGTGAATACACCATTACTTAATGTACCAGAAACACTATTAGGTACAACTACTGATGCAGGAATAATACTAGATGCAGAATCAACTGTTACTGTACCTGCTGTAAATGAAGTGTAACCCGGTGCCTTAACCATAATTTTATACACGCCTGACGGTGCTGTATTAACTAATAAAAATTGATAAGCACCTGGTAACGGCGTATTAGAACCTGATGATTTCATTGAAGCAGTTTGACCTGACACCACATAACGATTTGCGGCTGCTAAATGTAGCAACGGATCAAACCCAGCTGGACCTGTTAATGTGACGGTAG
>JBDLSY010000158.1:0-2564 GCA_039805985.1 Pseudomonadota bacterium
CCATTTACATAATCATCTTCACTTGCATTAGGGTTAGGTAATAAAATTAATGTTGCTGCTTGCTCTACTAAAGTTGCTGAAATGTCACTTTTTAAAGCATCTTCTGGCGATTGAGTGGCAAAAATACCTAGTCCATTTTGCTTACGAATCGTTTTTAATTTGTTTTTAGCAAATTCTTTTAGACCCCCTTCTCCTTCTAAAATCTTCCAAAACTCGTCCATTACATAAATAAAACGACGCCCATCAATGAGTTCTTCCATTCGCTTAATTAAATAAGAAATAACAGCCACTCTGATTTCTGGCATATCAATCAAATCGGTGTAATCAAAGCCAATAACCGTAGAGTTTTCAAAATCAATTAGGTCCTGTGGATTATCAAAAACCCAACCTAAAGAGCCTTCATTAGTCCATTTTTTTAACCTAGAGTAAATAGAATCATCCCCTAAGTTAGGGAAACACGTTCTAAGATTAGTAAAAGTACGCAACTTTATTGGCGTATCCATAATTGAACGTACCGCACGCAAAACGTCTTCATCTTCAGATGGTGTATAGTTATTTTTAGCCGCTAATAATTTAACTAACCCACAAACGTATTGAATATTACCAGCGGTGTTTTCGCACTGCAAAGGATTGAAACCAGTAGATAGCCCCGCTTCAATGGCCATATAGCGCCCCGCAGAAGCACGTACAAATATTTCAGCACCACGGTCCTTATCAAAGAAAAAAATCGTCGGCGGTGGATCATATTTTTGTACTTGTGATAGTAAAAAATTAATCAGTGCCGTTTTACCAGTACCTGATTTACCAATAATTATTGTATTTGCCAACGCCTTTTCACCAAAAGAAAACTCGTATGAACGAGTCGCATGAAAATTGAAAAAATAAGGTTGCCCATTAGTCGCTTGTAAAACCGTTAGCGCTTGCCCCCAAGGGTTATTTTCTTTTTTACCTGTTGAAAAATTATGATATGGATTAAACCCTAGATAGTTTAACGAACTTAACAAGGCTTTTCTACTTCTATATTCAAAATTACCTGGAAACTGTGCGTAAAACCCAGCCATCACTGCTAATTGTTCTTTAACACTAACGATACCAGCCGCTGATAAGACTGAACGTATATCGGGAATAAAATCTGATACCTCTGCTACTGTTTTACCAAAAACAGCGATAGTAAAATGAAAATCACCCATGATAAAACTGCTGGAAGCAATTCCATCTAAAGCATCGTCTAACTGTTGGATTTGTGACACAGCTTTGTCTTTAGTAGCCAACATTCTGGTTCTAAGTCGCTCAACCAAGGTTAAAGCATCTCTACGTGAAATCGGAGAAAAAGACTGTGTAATCACATACTCACAGTTTAAATATTTTAAATTATTTAATACGCCCGGTGCAGTATAGTCGGGGTATTCTTTTATGGACAATATAGAACCGTATACCGATTTAGTTGAGTTTTTTATTAAAAAAGTACCTGTTTTACTATTAAATGTATGAGTGGAAGCACCCAAATAGTTAAAGACTCGTGCTGATAAAACGGGTACTTGCTTCAATTCATGATTAATTAAATAAGAATAAAACTCCAGTAAGCTAGAAAAAACAACGCCATCGGGTGATTCATAAGTGCCTAAGCATTGCGGCGAATACTCATCTAAAGTAGACTGTATGTTTCTACCTAAATCTAATATACTGGTAACACAGGTATTTTCAACCTCTCTAATAGAATCAACAGTCTTACCACCCGCTCTTAGTTTTTTATCTGGGCGGTATAAAATCGTCAAATACATCTCGTTAATAAAAACTTCTTTTTTATTGATTTCCGCAAAATACTCGGAATTTACTTTTGCATTAAAGGCGGTTTTAAACGTACCCTGTAGCGTAACGTCTGTTTGCTTGCGTAAATCATGAGACCAAAAAGCTACATTTACATAATCAGGTGCGCGTATAGTTTGCAGTAATTTATTAAAAGTAGCGTGTTTTTGAGACAACTCTTCTGGATTACGTCCAACAAACGGTATACCAGCCAATAACCAAGTCATCATGTAATCAGCACCCACTGTTTTAACTACATTTGGGTGTACATGGGTAGAATACGGTATGAACTTAGCTAAATCTGAATCAGGGGTTATTTTCATAAAACACTTTATTTTTGAAACGGTATAAACTAATTTATTTTGATAAACTTCAAAACAAAAATGGTTTTCTTACCCCTAATTGTACAATACCATTCAAAAAAAAGCCGCCTAAAAGGCAGCTTGATTGACTAATTATTAGACACAATGGACAGTTTTGTTGATGTGTGGTTATTTAGTTTACTGTTAAGTATTTTAGAGTTAACTAGCATATTTAAAATAATCATTTCAAATATGCAGTCATCTTTAGCATTCATAACCCGCATTACAGCTAAGAGTATGGGTATAAACAAAATAAGCCATAAACTGACTGACAATCCAAGAATTATAAATGTACCTAACACTACCATACAGGGCAGTAAAGGCACACCAAACAGCAGTGCTTTTCTCAAACAGCCTTTGTAGACAGGGTGTGCAGCGATGACCATTATATTGCTG
>JBDLSY010000159.1:0-2721 GCA_039805985.1 Pseudomonadota bacterium
CTGCCATACGAATAGCATTGCGTGAATAATCACTAAACGTTAAAAACGTTCCACCGTAAGGAATAAAACCCCCATGTAAAACGACCCCATTCATAATGGCAGCCATACCAAACTCACGTACACCATAATTAATATGGCGACCTAATTGACCTGCTGCATTAACGACTACCTTGCCTGTATCATCAACCCGAAAAGCAGGTGTACTACTCGTATTAGTCAAGTTAGACCCTGTTAAATCAGCACTACCACCTAATAATTCAGGCAAAGCAGCGGTAAATGCTTCTAATACTATTTGACTTGATTTACGACTGGCTACTGTTTCTGCTTTTGCAATCGCTGCTTGCATAGCAGTATCTACCATACCAGCAAAATATTCAGGAAGATGCCCTTGCATACGGCGTTGTAGTTCAGTCGCTAATTCAGGGTATTGCGTTGAATAAATAGCAAATAAATCATTCCAAACGGCTTCAAATTGCTCACCACTATTTTTACAGTCCCACAGTGATTTTATATCACTTGGAATATCAAAAGGCAGTGCTGTCCAGCCTAAAGCCGCTCGGGTTAGTTCAATTTCAGCAGCCCCTAGTGGTTCACCGTGGGCTTTACTGGTATTGACACGGTTTGGACTACCCTTACCAATATGGGTTTTACAACAAATAATCGTCGGCTTATCATTGACTTGTTTAGCCATAGTAATGGCTGCGGATACCGCATTAGCATTGTGCCCATCAACTGCCCGAATAACATTCCAACCACAAGCCTCAAAACGTTTAGGCGTATCGTCAATAAACCAAGGGGTTACTTGACCGTCAATACTAATACCATTGTCATCGTACAGTGCAATTAATTTATTTAATTTCCAAGCACCTGCTAAGGCAATTGCTTCGTGACTAATGCCTTCCATTAAGCAGCCATCGCCCATAAATACATACGTATAATGGTCTACGATATTTAAATTTTCACGATTAAACTGTGCGGCTAATAATTTTTCAGCCAACGCCATACCAACGGCATTGGTAATACCTTGTCCTAAAGGGCCTGTCGTCGTTTCAATACCAGGTGTTATATCTACTTCAGGATGCCCTGGTGTTTTACTGTGTAACTGTCTAAAGCTTCGCAATTCTTCAATAGATAAATCGTAACCTGTTAAATGTAACAAAGCATAAATCAACATACTCCCATGCCCGTTAGACAACACAAAACGATCACGGTTTAACCACGCAGGATTACTTGGATTATGTTTTAAATGTTTTTTCCATAAAGCAACCGCCATATCGGCCATTCCCATAGGTGCACCAGGGTGTCCACTATTAGCGGCTTGTACGGCATCAATTGTTAAAACACGAATAGCATTTGCCATCATTAATTCAACATTAAGATGACTAAATATGGCGGTAGATGAAGTCATAAAGTAATAAAAGTTAATATAAGGTGTAAATTGCTATTTTACTTGAGCTACATAGAATTAAATATTTAAGTAATAGATTAAATAGTAGATTAAATAGTAGGTTAAGTAGTAAATTAAATAATATATTAAGTCATACGTATAAATTAAATTGTATAAAAAAACCGCCCTAAGGCGGTTTTTAATCTAACTTTTTTGTACTTAATTAGATAGTACAAATTAGTCAATTACTTAGCCATTTTAACTGCATCAGTTACAGCAGAACCCGCAGCTTTAGCAGCATCTTTAGCAGCATCTGTAGTTACTTTAGCAGCATCTGCAGTTGCTTTAGCAGCGTTCATAGTCGCATCAGCAGCAGTACTGACTGCTGCTGCAGCATCAGTAGCATTTGTTGTTGGTGCTGCCGCTTCTGGCGCTGCAGTTGTTGCTGGCATTTCAGCAGCAGGCATAGATGGCGTTACTACGATTGTCTCTTCAGCTTTTTTAGAGCAAGCAACTAAAGAAGTAGCGATTAAAGCGGCTAATATGATTGACTTAGTCATGTTTATTCCAGTAAAAGTTGGGGTAAAGGTTAAAAATAATGGGGGTGTAAAAATAAATCAGAGCTAACTTTGTTAAAAAGTAACTAAATAGTATTGATTTAAGCGTCTGTTTAATTAATAATTAACATTCTTAAATTAGTCTCACTAAATAATTATACGCATATCCTTTTCAAAAATACAAAAAAATATAGCCCATCATTATAATTTGTGCTATTTAAACAACACATACTGTTATGTACATCTATCTTTTAGTGATTATGTGTATGTTTGTGTTCATTATCACAAGCATGATGGGGCATAGGCAAGCCATCTAAATTAGCACTCAATGCTAATTCGCCTTGAGTGGATTCAGTATTAAAACCCATACTTTCTAAGTAACATTGTAAATTTTTATCCTCAGCAAGCAGTAGCTTGTTTTTAAACCATCCTAAAGAACGTCCTTGCCTGTGTGCTGCTAAAGCCAATTTAACCAACTGTTGAGTATCTGTATGTGTTACAGCTATGACTGTTTGTAGAGCCGCATCTACGCGTACCATCATACCGCTTGCATCTAACAAAATATCACCTGGATTAAGGTGTGTATGGTGAGGTAATTGTAAGGACACTGTCTCGCCAGTAGACAGTATGACCTGTGTTAATTTATCGGCTAAAACGCCTGCTACAACCGTAAAACTCGGTGCGCGGGCTAATATATTGCTGGTCAAGCGATTACTTGTATCTAGTTTTTTAGTTAAAGCACGGTGAGGCGGTAAATTATTTGTTGAAGTCATTATA
>JBDLSY010000160.1:0-3630 GCA_039805985.1 Pseudomonadota bacterium
CTTAACAATAAATAACCATATAACAATATGAACGTACAAATAAAAATATTAAATAATAAACTAACACTAGACCAGTTAAATTATGCCACCACGGGCAGTGCTGGATTAGATTTACGGGCTATGTTAGATAACCCAATGCCTATTGCAGCCGATGAAACCGTATTGATTAGTACGGGCATAAGTATTTATTTACAAGACCCTAATTATGCTGGAATGATTTTACCGCGTTCAGGTTTAGGCGTTAAGCACGGTATTGTGTTAGGTAATTTAGTAGGCTTAATTGACAGTGATTATCAGGGTGAATTAAAAGTTGCATTGTGGAACAGAAGTAATAAAGAGTATGTATTACAACCATTTGAACGTATGGCACAGTTGGTTATTGTGCCTGTATTACAAGCACAATTTGAAGTTGTTAATGAATTTAAAGGCACACAACGCGGTATAGGTGGCTTTGGTAGCACTGGTAATATTTAACTTAACTACCCGCTACCGCCATTTTTTCTAATAAAATTGACCCCGTTGTTTTAGTACCACGGGTGATAGTATCTGCACCGACTGCAACTATATTTAAAAACATCTCACGCAAATTGCCTGCAATAGTGATTTCCTCTACTGCGTGGATAATCACACCGTTTTCTACCCAATAACCCGATGCACCACGTGAGTAATCACCTGTTACATAATTGATACCCTGCCCTAGTAATTCTGTGACAAAAAGCCCCGTACCCAATGTGCGTAACATCACTACTAAATCATCACTAACTACGGTATCTTTGTGCTGAAGTACTAAATTGTGTGACCCGCCCGCATGGCCTGTTGATTGCATACCTAACTTGCGTGCAGTATATGTGCTTAAAAAATAAGTCTGTAATATCCCAGACTCTACAATAGTACGGCTGACTGTGGGTGTACCTTCGTCATCATAATAAGCACTGCCAACACCGCCCATAACATGGGGATTTTCATAAATACTAATAGCAGTATTCATGACACATTTACCTAAAGAATCTTTTAAAAAAGTGCTGTCACGGTACAAAGCTCCGCCACTAGCCGCCTGTACTAGGCTACCTAACAACCCACACGCCAATGGGGCTTCAAATAAAACAGGATAGACGCCTGTCGGTATTTTACGCGCCCCCAAACGGGATAAAGTGCGTTGAGCTGCATAGCGTCCAATGACAGTCGGATCCGCTAAATGACTCGCATTACGCTCACTGCTATACCAATAATCTCGTTGCAAAGCCCCTTTATAGGAGGCAATTGGTGTAACAGATAAGCTATGCCGCGAATAGGCATAACCATTTTCAAAACCTAAATGAGTACCATATTGAGTGGCTTGATAAAACTGCCCATGACTCACAGAAACACTAGCCCCATCACTATTTTTAATCGTTTTGTGTGTATCAAAAGCAGCTTGTTCAGCCTGTAATGCTAACTGCGTTGCCTGTGCAGTGCTAATATCCCAAGGGTGGTACAAGGATAAATCGGGGGCAATGCCTTGATATAAACTATTTAAGTCAGGTAATCCAGAACAATCATCAATCGCGGTGTAACGTGCAATGTCGTATGCTGCTTGCACAGTGGCTTGTAATGACTGGCTTGAAAAATCTGCTGTACTGGCACTGCCACTTGAAAAATGGCAAGGCGTACCTAAAAAGACAGTCACACCTAAAGATTTATCGCGGCTATATTCTACTGATTCCGCTTCACCTTTGCGTACTACGACCGATAAACCTTGTGATTCACTGACTTGTACAGCCGTTTGAGCCGCACCTAATGTTCTGGCGATGGCTAACATTTCATGGCTTACATCACATAAAGTCTGTTGTGAAAAAAGAAATGGATTAAACACAGTTGATTGTTTAGATTGTTTAGATTGTTTAGATTTATTAGGTAATGTCTTCATAATGTAACTTAATTAGTTTAATATTCTATGTAGGTATGCAATAGATGGCAACGTATCCCGTAAAAACTACGTTTTTTATCTTTGTACATCTATTCAGATCGCTATGATACTGTTTTAACACACAACTATATTCTGATTTATTTTTATGGCACACATTTTTATTACTACCGAAGCTGAACTTAATCCTGGCTTTAACCCTGACAAACCCAGTAAGTCTTTGCTAAAGCGTCAAATGGACGATTTACAAACCTTGGGCGGACGCTTAATTAGCCTTTCTAAAGAAAAATTAATGCAGCTTAGTTTACCCGAACGCTTGTTTGATGCGGTGATTGATGCTAAACGAATTACGGCTAACGGTGCAACTGCGCGTCAACTACAATTTATTGGTAAACAAATGCGTAACTTAGACGAGCCTCATGTAGCGCTTATCAAAGAAAAGTTTTTGGCCTGGGACGGTTTATCAAAAAGTGAAACGAATAAACTACATTTAATTGAGTACTGGCGTGATGCTTTGTTAGAAAAAGACACTGCTTTACAAGATTACTTACAAACAGCCTCAACGACCTCACCCGACCAGCTACAAGCCATGCGTATGGCAATACGTCAAGCACGTAAAGATATGGGGACAGGAAAACCGCCAAAAAATGCCCGTATTCTATTTCAATTAATTAAAGAAACATTGACTCCGACACAAATTAGTACTAATACAATTAATACAATTAATACTAATATTCTTGAATAAAGAACTAAAAATAACTTTTAACAACTTAAAAAACTTAAAAAACTAAAACGATTTATTGTAAATAATATAAATATATAAATATATAAATAACCTATAACGCTTGAATGCCATGAGCCAAATGATTAACAACACTAACGATATTAGTCAGCCTCAACAGACCGATTTTTTACCTAAAGGCTATACACAACTGAATACATTAGCCATTGAATTTAAGATGGTGCTAGAACGTATGCCTGCGCTTAATAAAGAAATGCAATCATTTTTAGTCATTAACCAGACTATAGATTATGCTGGTTTGGTTCAGCGTTTAGAACCTGCTTTAGAACAGGCTTCTGAATTTTTACTAGAAGTAGACTTTTTACCTACGCACTTACGGGAACACGATATTGTTAAAAACTGCATCAATACAGCCACACAACGTATGAGTTTTAGAATGATGGGTTCGTTAATGAATCGTTTAAATGATGCAAAACAAGACGCTCAAAATCAACAGACACACCATCAAACGGGCTACATTGATACGCTGTTACCCAACTCAATTGAAGTGGTTTCGTCTATCGCGTCTATGTCTGATTCTTTGTCTGAATCAATACAACCGACACCGCACTTTAACACCGTGTGGACTGCGGGGCCTACCGCTGAAGATATTTGTGGTCGCTACGGTGACATTTTACTAAAAGGGATTAATCAACGTTTTCGTTGGATGCCATCAGGTAGCTTTCTGATGGGTTCACCTATTAATGAACCCGAGCGTTCCAGCAATGAAGAACAACATTTGGTTACCTTTCAAGAAGGCTTTTGGATAGCAAACACGGCTTGTACGCAAGAATTATGGCAAGCTGTTATGGGAAAAAGTCCAGCAAAATTTAAAAGTAACCCACAAAATCCGGTAGAGCAAGTCAGTTGGAATGATGTGCAAATGTTTATGCAAAAGCTACATGAATGGATGCCAACAATGTATTTTCGCTTACCCAGTGAAGCC
>JBDLSY010000161.1:0-2511 GCA_039805985.1 Pseudomonadota bacterium
AAATAAATAAAATAAATAAAATAAATAAAATCAGTTATTATGAAATATATACAAAAAACAATTTTACTAAGTTTATTCATTCTTGGATCTTCTTATTATTCATTTGCGCAAAAACAGTTCAACGCTTTACTTGTAACCACTACAAGAGGCTGGCATCATGAATCTATACATGCAGGTGTACTAGCCATTCAACAGCTAGGTGTTAAACATAATTTTAATGTAAACTTATTAGAAGACAACTATGGTTTTACAGATAAAACTTTATCGAACTATCAAGTAGTGATATTTTTAAATACCACTGGTGATATTTTGAACAATGAAGAACAAAAAGTAATGGAGCGCTTTATTCAATCTGGTAAAGGGTTTATGGGCATTCATAGTGCCTCTGATACAGAGTATGATTGGGCATGGTATACACAACTCGTTGGAAGAATGTTTCATATACATCCTGCTATTCAGTCGGCTCGTTTAAATGTTGTAGATGCTTCTTTCCCTGGGCTTGAAGGTTTTGCGAACAATAAACAATGGACAGACGAGTGGTATGAATTTGGTCCAGATCAAGTAAAAGATTTAAAAACAATATTATCGGTTGATGAAAAATCATATGACCCTAAAGCAGATTGGGCAGCTAATCCACAAAGAGCAGCTGTATCAGGTAAGGGCATGGGTGCCTTTCACCCAATTGCATGGTATCATAATTTTGACGGAGGCCGTGCATTTTATACCAATCTTGGTCATGTACCTTCTGACTTTACCGATGCAAGTTTTTTAAGTCATATTACTGCTGGCATTATTTGGGCAGCTACTGGGAAAAAATAGCTCTGTTTATCAATCAACTAAAGACCTGACTAATTATTTAGATTTGGATTGAATGGCCTTTAATATTTTAGTAAACAATTCAGTGTTTTCGTATACGCCATCAAATAAGAAAGACCTATAACCATAGCTAAACACTGGCACGGGAATACCCGTGTGGTCATTGGTAGCAAATTGAGCAGTAAGACTTTGTTTTTTATAATCTCCATCATGAAGGGTAAGCCCACCGGTTTCATGGTCACCAGTAATAATAACAAGAGTACCTTTGTTTTCATCTGCGTATTGAATTGCTTTTCCAATTAAAGCATCGAAGTCAATTACTTCTTTAACCACATACTCAATATTGTTAGCATGTCCTCCATAATCAATTTGGGCAGCTTCCAGCATCATAAAAAATTGATTACTTTTGTTTAATTCAAGAGCAGCCTTTGTTTTTTCAAACGCATTGCTTAACCAATTACCCCTTCCTTCTTGCATGGACAATCCAGCTTGTGGATCAATCACCAATATTTTATGATTGTTTGGAGTTGACAATGCATTGATTGAATGTTCGATTTTATAATTGGGTAATAAGCTGTCAAGCACTTGATTGTTTAAAACAGCTACCTGCTTTTTTTGAAGAATGCTTATTTTATTTATTTTATCATTCCCCGCGCCTGCTAAAATTTGAACCCCAGAATTTTTTAATTGTTGTATAATTTGTATGGAACTATCTCTTTCTTTTTCATGAGCATAAAAGGCTGCTGGTGTTGCATCAGATACATCTCCACTACTTATTAATCCAACACTATAATTTTTATTTACTAAATAATCGGTAATTAATTTTAAGGGCTCTCCATTTGGTTTAATTCCTAAATGTCTGTTCTCTATTTTTTCACCTGTTGCAATAGAACTGGCACCTGGTGCAGAATCGGTTACATAATTATCTGCCGAGCTAGTTTTTGAAAATCCAATATGCTTTAATTGAAAAGTAGTGAGTGCCCCGCCATTAGCGGTATAGCCTGCATACCACTGCGGTAAACTACAACCATCCCCAATCAATAAAATAATTTTAGTAACCGGAAGGTTAACGCCATCATTGATGTATTTAGGCAGATAGACTGCTTGTTTGTTTGACAGACGCACATTGGTCGTACTCCATTCATTTAAAAACTTAGCCAAGGCCACTATATGGTCTGTATTGATATAGTCTACCTTCATTTTTATAAACTGTTGCCATGCATTTAAATAATCAGGGCTGGCCCAAAATCTAATTTTTTTACCTTTATCATGTGTGCTATTAATAATAGAGTCAATTTTTTCACGCTCTGCTTTTACCATAATGCCTTTGCCATTCCAATGTGCGTAGTTGGTAAAATCTGCACTGAATAAACCAATTTTAGCTAATTCAGTTGCCGTGTAATGCTTATCTAAATCGCCATCAAAAAAAATGTAATTCGGATAGCTGGCAAACTCATTGGGCTTAGGTCTATTGCCTGTGATGACAATTTTAATTTTACCCGCATTGATGATAGATGAATAGGTATCAAATATTGCTACTAATTTTTGTAGGGTCCTAATGGGGTCTGTCTTAATATCTATGAGTAATTGTAATGGCTTTGAAGTATCTGCATAAGGAAAACCATGATTTGCATTGATTTTATTTTTTAGCGGGTCAAGATAAAATGCTTGAAGGGTTCTTTTTTTTTGAATATC
>JBDLSY010000162.1:0-6032 GCA_039805985.1 Pseudomonadota bacterium
CATTATGACAGATCAATTTAAATTTATAGATTTATTTTCAGGTATTGGTGGATTTCATCTTGCAATGCACAGTTTAGGCGGAGTGTGTGTATTTGCATCTGAAATTGATGTACATGCACGCAAAACGTATGAATATAATTTTAAAAAAATTAGCCCCCAATTATTTAATAATAAGCAAGATGAAACGATTAACTTATTTAAACTATTTAATGATGATATAAGAAGTATATCACCCGCAGAAATACCTGATTTTGATATTTTATGTGGTGGGTTTCCTTGCCAGCCATTTAGTCAAGCGGGTCATAAACGTGGTTTTAATGACAATCATAAATCTGAACGTGGTAATCTTTTTTTTAATATTGTTGATATTATTAAGGAGAAAAAGCCAAAGGCATTTTTTTTAGAAAATGTTCGCGGAATAGTGAATCACGACAATGGCAATACTTTTAAAATAATTAGAGAAATTTTAGAAGTTGAATTAGGGTATAGTTTTTATTTTAAAGTCGTTAAAGCCTGTGATTATGGTTTGCCACAATTGCGTCCACGTACTTTTATGATAGGCTTTCGTGATGAAGGTGTTTTAAGGAATTTCGTTTTTCCACCCGAGATACCCTTAAAATTTAATATGTCCGATGTTTTTCAAAAGGAATGTAGCCGTGAAATAGGTTTTACAATTAGAGTTGGTGGTCGAGGTTCTCCGATTAATGACAGACGTAATTGGGACGCCTATTGGGTGGGGGGTGAAGTGGTTAAACTAATGCCACCACACGCATTAAAAATGCAAGGATTTCCTGATAACTTTGAGTTGCCTGTTTCTAACAAAGAAGCTATGAAGCAGTTGGGCAATACGGTAGCTGTTGATGCCGTGCGTGAATGTGCTAAAGCGATGATTGAATACATGAAAAAATTAAATAGCAGTATTGATAGTTTTGATAATATTGATAATTTTGATAGTATTCAAAAAAACTCGGGCTATCAATCATTAAAGGCGGTAGTAGTTTTCAAAAAGCTGATATTGTTTTAGATATCTCAAATGATGCATTTCAGAAAAAAACGAAGGTTTTGGTATTAAATCTTATCTAGGTAGTAAACCAACTTTATTAAACGCATCAGGTAATACTAATTTTATATTTAAAATAACGGGTATTAGTGTAGAAAAAAATGATACTATTATTAATAGTGTTAATAATATTGACTCTTCGCAAAAAATAAAAGATAGGTTAAATAAAATTAGTGAGTTAGGTGGTCATCTTGTTTTTAGCAAAGTTGAAGTGACTTCAATGGAATATAACTTAAAACTGATTGATTCTTATATGCCGCAAATTGTTGCGGCGATGCTTTTAGAATTTTACTGTAATCGTACGGCTAATATTTCTAAAAATCTAAATAATATTGACACAGCAGGTATCTTAAAATCAGCGATTCAGTATGATGATTTAAAAACACTAGAAATAAAAGTAAAAAGATTATTAACATCTGTTTTACTGGGATTTTTCCCAGGTGAAAAATGGAATGGCCATTATGCGTCTAATGGAACGATTGTTGTAAAAAATAACGGTGAACAAGTCGCTTTTCATATTATTGACTTACCCGCTTTAGAGTCTTACTTATATCAAAATATTAAATTTGATACGCCTTCAAGTACTCGGCATAGATTTGGTCAAGTCATTTTAGAGAATGATGGCAGCTTATACTTTAAATTAAACTTACAGCTACGGTTTTAGATTATTTTTAAATTTTATAAATATCTTTTTACTTTATTCGTTGAATTTTATTCGTTGAATTTTATTCACTAAATTTTATTCGTTAAAGATTAATATATGAGAAAAACAATACTTATTACAGGTGCTTCAACAGGCATAGGAAAGCTAACAGCCATTTATTTTGCAAAAAAAGATTGGAATGTTGCAGCTACGATGCGAGTAGTAGAAAAAGGCGTTGATTTATTAGAATTTCCAAATATTCATATATTTTATTTAGATGTTATGAATGAAGTTAGCATTAAAAATACCATAGCTAAAACCTTAAACACATTTGGAGCAATAGATGTCGTATTTAATAATGCTGGGTACGCATTGGTTGGTGCATTTGAAGCAATGACACAGGAACAAATAAAAAAGCAATTTGATACCAATGTTTTTGGCGTAATAAATATGACTCAATCTATTCTTCCTTATTTTAGAGAAAGAAAAACAGGCACAATTATTACCAATTCATCAATGGGTGGTTTAGTATCTTTTCCACTTTATAGTGTCTACCACAGTACGAAATGGGCCATTGAAGGCTTTATGGAAAGCTTACATTATGAATTAAAACCCTTTGGTATTAGAATAAAAAATATAGAGCCAGGAACAATCAAAACAAATTTTGAACATTCTTTAGAGTTTGTTACATCAGATGCCTATAAATACTATGTACCCAAAATACATAAAAATATATTAGAGATATATAAAAATGCCCCAACAGGCGAAGTCGTAGCTGCAAAAGTATTTTTAGCAGCAAATGATGATTCATTTCGGTTACGCTATCCTGTTGGCAGTCAATCGCCCGCTGTGCTTTTACTAAGACGCTTACTTCCGGACAGTTGGTTTTTTAAAATAGTAAGGTATATTGTTGAAAAAGGTATCAACTCCTAAGAAACCCCTAAGAAAATTTTCAGTAATCATCACAACTTACATATTACAATTTATTTTGAAAGAAGCTAATTTTGTTTAATACTAAGCAAGCTGAATCTAAAAGTACTTACCTTCGTCAAGATGTTGATTATATTGCTTGGCAGCGATTTAACCGTATACACGCATTAAGTGAGCCGTTTATTTGGCAAGAGGTTCAATCCCGTTTACACGACCGTTTAGATATGTTTACGGTGATACCGCAACGTATATTAAATGTTACTACGCGTGCAGGTACAGGGGCTATCAAACTAGCAAAACGATACCCTAAAGCACATATTCTTGCACAATGTATGACAACGGCTGCCGTTAATCATCTACAAGTATTTTATAAGATAACTCGCTTACAAAAGCTTTACAACTGCTTCACGCGTTCAAAATCACCCTATACATTAATTACCTGGTCTGATACAGTACCAAAACACACTCAATATGATTTAATTGTCTGTAATTTAAGCCTAACACACACACCTAACCCTGTGAAACAGTTGAGGGTTTGGGCTGATTTATTAGCACCTGGTGGTGTACTATTATTTAGTGCATTCGGTCCAGACACAGGACGCAGTATGCGTTTAGCAGCACAACAAGCCGGTTGGACGACTCCAATCGGTACAGATTTTATAGATATGCATGATTATGGCGATATGATGGTGCAAGCGGGTTTAAGCACACCTGTTACCGATGTAGATAGAGCCAAGCTAACTTATACTGGCGTACAATCCTTACGTCAAGATTGTATTGGCTTAATGGGTAATTTTCATTCGCATCGTTTGATGGGTTTAGCAGGAAAAGCACGCTTTCAACGCTTAAAAAATATTTTAAACAGCGAGACTCCTTTAGTGATAGAGTTTGAGTTAATATTTGGGCATGCGTTTAAGCCAATCAATCGCCACTTAACTAATACGTTAAATACGGACAAAAAAATTAGTCATATTAGTTTAAATAGCGTAAAAGATACTTTACCTAGCCGACGACAAACACCCTAAATAAATAATTATGCTGTGTTTACCGTGTTATGCAAGCCACATTCTTTACTATCAGCGTTTTCCCACCACCAGCGACCTGCACGTTGGTCTTCGTTGGGTTTAATCGCTCGAGTACACGGTTCACAACCAATAGAAGGATAATTTTTTGCATGCAAAGCGTTAATGGGGACATTATGATACAAAATATAATCGCTAATATCCTGCATCGTCCAATTCGCTAATGGATTAAATTTACGTAGTTGATGGGTTGAGTCAAATTCTTCATTCAGTAATTCAGTGCGAGTAATACCTTGCTCACGGCGTTGCCCTGTAATCCAGCCTTCTCTATCGGTTAAAGCACGGCGTAAAGGTTCTATTTTACGAATATTGCAACATTTTTTACGTAACTCAACACTTTCATAAAAAGCATTTTCACCATGATGACTGACATAGTGTAAGACTGCGTCAGTTTGCGGAGTATAAATTGTCATATTTAACCCATAGTGGGTTTTATTTGCGTCAATAACCGCTAAAGTTTCCGAGTGTAATCGCCCTGTATTTAAAGTAAATACTTCAATATTATTAAGCTGTAGACGTGCAATTACATCAACGATGACTTGGTCTTCCATACTTAAGCTACTGGCTAGTGCAGCACGATAAATCGTTTGATGAATACGCGTTAAATCAGATTCCAAAATCAATATTTTAGCAGTGAGTACGGGGTTAAGCATGGCGAGACTCTTGTATAAACAAAGGGTTGGAAGTATCGCTACTGCCTTGATAACGAATACTAAATGTATTAAAAGCAGACAATGCAGCTTCGGCATTTTCCCCAGCACGCAAAGTCATGGCATTAAAGCCTGTACGCTGTAAAAAAAATAACTGATCACGTGTAAATTCACCTACTGCACGGAGTTCGCCTGTAAATTTTAAGCGGTTACGTAGTAAATAAGCCAAACTATAGCCGCGACCATCAACAACCTTAGAAAACTGTATTGCAATTAAATTTAATCGCGGTAAATAAGGTTTGATTAATTGAACATCACAATCACCATTTACTAGTATTCCAAAATTTTCAAGATCTGTAGGAATATTGTTTACAGTATTTTCGTCAATATCAGTTAAATTATTATTTAAGATAAATAAATTTTTACCCAGTATGGCATGGTCTTTAGCAATAGCTTGATTAACAATTAAGCTGCGATTTTGAGTAATATAAGTATCAAGCATATCGTTTCAATTAAATAAGTAAGTAGGCATAAATATTAATAAGTATCAATATTAAATAATATATTTATTAGGTTTATGGATATTTATTGTTTTTTACGCAGAGTTGTTTGACTAGATTTTAGACAAAAATGATGCAATAAATAAGATTTTTTAAATAAAGGCGGATTGTATTAACACAATTATTGATACTATACTTTGTAGTCAAATCCGCCAAAGATAAGCTTTGCGATTTTACGGCACTACACCTTTTGGTATTTTAGCTGGTGCATTGCATGTAACTTCATCACCCATCTTGGGTACTAGCCCAGTTCTATTTACACAAACATGGATACGGTGTCCCCTAAACGCGTGTCCTTCCCAAGTCCCAATTTGCCCGTTAAATTTAACTTCGCCAAATTTAGGTTCATTAGACTTAAATACACCGTTTTTAACTTTACCTCTACCAACAGGTATCCATTTATCCAGTGCGATTATAGTGGGAATGGCATACTCACCTGGTTTTAAAATAATATATGGTAATACATTTAAAAATTTTCGCTTATTATTTTCTACAAAAAAGTCTGGATTTTCAATTTTAAATCTCATGATTCGTTTTTTTTCAGTATCGTAGAAACCATTTAGTGGTGTTACCGAAAAAACATTTTGGACTGATGTATCAGCAAATATAAATTGTCCAGGGCGATGGGAATAGCAATTTCCAACCACTGTGAGAGGACATTTAACAATATTATTGAGTATAACCTGATGTCGCCATACCCAGTCTGTACCATCAGCACCTTGTTTATCATTAAAATTAAGGTAGGTGGCTGCTGACTCTGTTATAGATAAATTATTAGGACTGTAGACAGGGGTTGCAGCTTCTTCAGCCTGCACTGGAACTGTTGTTAGTAGCACAGCGGTTAATGCTGATGTTAGACCGCTTAACAATTTACTATTTTTTAATAGTGCTGGTAAGTATTTTTTTTTACTTTTCATGGTTAAAATTTCTGAAGATTAATAAAAAAATAATGGCCGCACTTAAAAATAAGATTTTTCATTCTTACAGCGTGAACTTATTGTCTAATAAAAACTTAAAACCGTGAAATAAAATGTAGAGACTATACTAAACTGCTTTCAAAACGTATTTATGCAAAAAATCCTGATTTTTAAGGCTTAAAAAATATAT
>JBDLSY010000163.1:0-3218 GCA_039805985.1 Pseudomonadota bacterium
CTTAGACATTGCTGAATTGCCTTGTGTCATTAATTATGATGTACCTTATCATGCTGAAGACTATGTTCACCGTATCGGCAGAACAGGCAGGGCAGGGGCTAACGGCTCTGCTTATACTTTGTGTGCTGCCAGCGAAATACGTGCTTTAGTTGATGTAGAAAGTTTTATTAAGCACACGCTCGTACGTGAGACTTTGCAAGCTATACCTCATGTAGACGATATGGAACATGAACGCATACGTGAGCTACGCAAACGTCGTCGCGAATCACCTCTACATGACGATTCTTTCGGACGCGATGAACCCAAGCACGCACAACACAGAAAAAATGATGACCCGTTGTTTAGTCAGTTGTACATACCCAAAGTTGCAAACTCATCACTGCAACCGCGCTTAAACACCGCTATTGCAAAAAATAAACCTGTAGTGGCAGTGCTACTAGGCGGGTTTAGTAAAAATTAGCCATTAAAAAGTATGCAATCAAAAAATATAATTAAATTATATGCTTATTTAATTATATTTTTGATAGAAACAGGTGTTGCACCCCATAGTTCCTCTAGGCGATAATAATCACGAATGGTAGGTTGCATAATGTGCACCACGACAGAACCTAAGTCTACTAACACCCATTCACCGGTTTCTTCGCCTTCAATACTTAATACTTCGCCGCCTGCCGCTTTTACTTTTTCGCGTACATGGTTGGCTAACCCGCGAGTTTGACGGTTACTGCTTCCATTACAAATGATAACCCGTTCAAATAAATTGGTTAAACGGGACGTATCAAATGCTTGTAAATTATGTGCTTTTAAATCGTCTAAAGCATCTACAGCGATAGCTAATAATGTTTGGGTATCTATTAATGAAGTGGTCATAGGTTTGAAATTTTGTTAAATATATAGCCGATGGTGTGTAATATATTCAGCAATACTAAAAGGGACATCGGTATCAATCAATTTTTTTTGTGCTAATTTAGCACGAATAAGCGTTGATGACAGTGTCAAGGGTGGCATATTTAAAATATCTACAGCATTAAGATGAGGAAAAGCAAGTAACACTATAGATGGCAATTGTACCGCTTGTGTACCTCTAGCGACAACTGCTAAACGGCACAACGGCAATAAGTCTTGCCAATTATGCCAAGTATCTAGTTTGTTTGCTTGGTCAGCCCCTATAATCAGGGTATAGTCTTGATTGGGATAGCGACTAATTAGGTATTTTAGTGTATCTATGGTGTAAGTAACGCCGCTGCGTTCGATTTCACAGGCTTCCACTGCAAAACGTTTGGCAGTTTGGTTAATATTTAATGCACAATCACGCCGATTGAGTTCCTCTACTGCTAAATGGCACAATTCTAAGCGATGTACGCTATCAAGTAGGGCCGGTTTTTGCCAAGGCTGCCCAGCAGGCATCAAATCAACACGCGTTAAAGCCAGTTGCGTTAAAGCTATATTTGCCACTGCCAAATGAGCCCAGTGCGGGGGGTTAAACGAACCGCCTAATAAACCAATACGTGGGCGACGAACAGAAATAGTATGCAAAATAAATAATAGTTGGTGCTCCCGACACGAATTGAACGTGTGACCCTCTCCTTAGGAGGGAGATGCTCTATCCACTGAGCTACGGAAGCTAATTTAATGTAAAGTCATATCATACCAATCATTAGCGTCATATTTATAAGGTTTAGTAAGTTTATTTAGTAATGCTAAAATACTACTAAAATAATTAATTTAATATTAATAATTCAATATTAATAATTTAATATTAATAAGTAAATAGTAAAATGATAAGATTAGTCTACGCATTAAAAACTAACAATGCTCTTTTATGACTCTTAAATACACATCTAGTAAAACGTATTCGCATGATATCGGTTTATCTGTTGCATTTAGACAATGGCGTGCTACGTCGCATTGCCGATTTTTACATGGGTATGCTTTAGGATTTAAATTTACTTTTTCAGCTATCACGTTAGATGACAATGGCTGGGTGATTGATTTTGGTTCAATGAAAAGTCTAAAGCAAAAATTAATTGACTATTTTGACCATAAACTGATTGTTGCATCTGATGACCCACAATTGAGTTTGTTTAGGACTATGCATGATGCACAGTTGTGTGATTTAATCATCACACCGACAGGAACAGGGTGCGAAAATTTTGCTAAACTGTGTTACGACATAGCCCATCAATGGTTAAACGACAATGGACATTCACCACGTTGCAGCCTAGATAGTGTAGAAGTAAAAGAGCATGGTGCAAATGGTGCAACGTATGGTATTTAACGGTTTATCGCCAAGCCATCACAACAATATTACCTTCATCTGTTTGACTTGAGGCACTGCATAAACCTTCAAATACATGGTTTATTGCCGTATAACTGCTGTTGAAACCACCTTTTTTAGTCGTCCCTGTTGTACCTAAACCACTAAACAGATTAACAGTCATTATTCCTTGTGGCGTTAAGCAAGCCCGACACGCTTGGTAAAACTCAATACTGTCTAACACAGGTCCTTGTGCTTTAGCATCATATAAATCTACTTGTAACACATCAACACTGTTATGGTGAGCAGTATCATTGACCCAATCATTGGCATTGGCTTGAACGACTGATAAGCGTGAATCATTTGGCATTAATCTAAAAAACTGACGACACGCGGCAATGACTTTCGGATTCAGCTCTACTGCTGTAATACAGGCGTTTGGATAGGTGCGGTAACAATATTTAGTTAAACTGCCTGCCCCTAAGCCTAGTTGAACAATATATTGCGTCGTGAGTTCGCGTTCAATAACCTGTGTTTGCCACATCATCATATTGCGGGTGTATTCAATCTCTAGCTTCCATGGCCTGGCTATTCGCATCGCCCCTTGTATCCAAGGGGTATAGCCTAAATGCAAATACCTTACTCCATCAAATTCAGAGATATTGACTTCATCGTAACGAATCGTTTTACGTGTTGTAGCCATAATTTATATCTTTAATATTTATATATTTATAAGTTTTCTATTTTTGGAAAAGTATGTATTAACCAATCCATTAAATTTTTAGCTGTATGTTGGTCAAAGTTTATTAAATTAACTGCAGCAGCTATAGAATATGACGGATTTTTTTGGAACGCTAAATAGGTAGCCAGTTCAGCTTTATTTTTATCAATATGTCTATGTGTAATATCTTGCTTATCAGGTATTTTGCTAAAGCATTCTATTGCGTACTCGAATAATGAT
>JBDLSY010000164.1:0-2656 GCA_039805985.1 Pseudomonadota bacterium
CCTCAATTTTTAAATGGGAAATAAAATGCAGATAACAGTGCTTTACACTCGGCATCTGTTTTTGCACTGGTTGTAATTGATACGTTTAATCCACGGATGGCATCAATTTTATCATATTCTATCTCTGGAAAAATAATTTGTTCTTTAATACCCATGTTATAGTTACCACGACCATCGAAGGCTTTACCAGAGACACCACGAAAATCACGTACACGAGGAAGAGACAAAGTTACTAAACGATCTAAAAATTCATACATTGCCTGCCCTCTTAAGGTAACCATACAACCAATTGGATACCCCTCACGAATTTTGAAGCCAGCAATTGCTTTTTTAGCTTTGGTAACAACAGGCTTTTGTCCAGCTATTTTTGTCAAATCAGAAACAGCAGCATCAATAATTTTCTTATCATTTACCGCTTCTGATAAACCCATATTTAGAGTTATCTTTTGCAATCTAGGGACTTCCATGCTAGATCCATAATTAAATTGACTCATCATGGACGGCACTATCATTGCAACATAGTGATCATAAAAACGAGACATTATTAGACTCCAATTTTTTGGCCAGAAGAGCGATAAATACGCACCTTACTACCATCATCATTTAATTGAACACCAATGCGATCAGCTTTTCCTGAAAGCGCATTATAAATAGCTATATTTGATTGCTGTATCGGCATTGTCTTTAAAATAATACCACCTGAATCATTGACTGCTGGATTAGGCTTTTGGTGCTTTTTAACCTGATTGACACCATCTACCAAAATTAAGCTTTCATTAATACGAGCAGAAATAACACCACGCTTGCCCTTATCTTTTCCAGCAATCACGATAACTTCATCACCTTTACGTAACTTATTCATTATTCGTACCTTTAAATAACTTCTGGAGCTAAAGAAACAATTTTCATAAAACGCTCTGTACGTAGCTCACGGGTCACAGGACCGAAGATTCGCGTACCAATTGGCTCAAGCTTGGCATTTAATAAAACTGCTGCGTTACCATCAAACTTGACCAAAGAACCGTCAGGACGACGTACACCTTTGGCTGTACGTACAACAACAGCACTATATACATCACCTTTTTTGACACGCCCACGCGGTGCTGCATCTTTAATAGTAACTTTAATAATATCTCCTACAGATGCATAGCGACGTTTTGAGCCACCTAGCACTTTAATGCACAAAACTTCGCGCGCACCAGTGTTATCTGCAACTTGCAATCTTGATTCTGTTTGTATCATTTTTTTATTTCCAACTATCCGCAACACTATGTTGCAAAGTTTTGGACCCTTACGGAAAAGAAATTCTAAGACCGCTTCACTTAAGTTGATTAATTTAATTAATGATTATTAATTAATTCTTAAGATTAGCAAAGAACAGAATTTTATTCTATTATTTTGAGTTTGTCAAATTTATGCTGATCTTATTATTGATTTTACATTGATTTTACATTGATTTTACATTGATTTTATGTCAATATCGTATCAATCTTATTTGTTTAGGTCTTTTAAATATTAACACAGTATCACTGGAGTCAGCTTTCGACCATTGATAACCCTCACTATTAAAAGATTTTAAACTATCAAAATCATTAATAGCTTGATCTAAAATAAACCGTGCCATCATTCCACGTGCACGTTTAGCAAAAAAACTAATTATTTTGTATGTTCCATTTTTTTCATCTAGAAATATGCAATTTACAATAGATGCTTTTAATTTTTTAGGTTGAATCGCCTTAAAGTACTCCTCACTGGCTAAATTGAGTACTACTGAATGTTGGTACCGCTCAAGGTCTTGATTTAAACGGTTTGTAATGTCTAATCCCCAATATTGATACAAATTTTTATTATTTGGTGTGGTCAAACGCGTTCCCATTTCTAATCGATAGGGCTGTATTAAATCTAATGGCCTCAATACGCCATATAAACCACTCAATATTCGCACTTTATTTTGCGATTCAGTCCACTGATGAATGCTTAATGTATTTGCATCTAAACCGTCGTAAACATCGCCATCAAACATTAGCAATGCACAGTAAGCATTTAAAGCATTTGCTTCATTTTGAAATTTTTGATACCTATGCACATTTAAAGTCGTTAAAGTATCCGATAAATCCATTAAACGCGCAATTTCAGACGAATGCAGTTGCCGCAATTGATTAATCAGTATCAATGCTTTACTTTGGTCACGCGGTAAACTCGTTTGAATATTTTGTGGCAGCTTACGTTCAATATTTAAACTTTTAGCAGGAGACAATAACAACAACATAATGCAGCCTATTTTTTAAAAACAACACTTATTATAAAAATAATAACGAAAATAAGTTATTGTAGGTGTAGTGTATGCAACAATAACGCTTTAAAGTAAAAACACGTAACAATACTTAAATGACTTTAACTACTTAAACTGCTTTAATTATTTAAAATATGACTATATTGCCCTCTGATACCTCACAATATAAATATCCTGTTTCTTTTACAGGAACAGGTAGTGAATATTTTAAAATATGGATTGTTAATTTATTATTAACAATAATAAGCTTTGGTATTTATTATCCGTGGGCAAAAGTGCGTAAAAATAAGTATATTTATAGTAATACTTTAGTTGATGGTGTAGCCTTTGATTACTTAGGTACAGGCAGCGTATTACTAAAGG
>JBDLSY010000165.1:0-5232 GCA_039805985.1 Pseudomonadota bacterium
GTCAATGAATAAAAAAATTAACTTTATTATTCATTCGTTTATTCATTTTATTTGTTGTAGTAAAAGTTTGTTTTTTATAATAGTTGCTTTATGCTTGAACGCTTGTGTTAGTGTGCCAGAATTTTCAACATTAGACACAAGTAAGCCGCAGTTGTACACAGGAAGGTTTAGTATTAATTATCTTAAAGAGGGGGCTTTAGCCCGTGAACAAGGTAATTTTGAGTGGAAAATTGCTAACGTATCACTGACTAAAAACACGTCTATGCAGTTATCATTGCTAAGCCCATTTAATACTGTCATCGCATTGATTGCACTTGATCCTAGTGCATCAAATGAACAGCGTGCCAGCTTAGTTACGCCAGTCCAAACGATATATGCTGCTGATTTAAATAATTTAATGGACACTACTTTGGGGTGGCAGCTACCCTTAGAAAATATACTGCTTTGGTTGAATTTTGATGAGCCCAAAGAAAAAGAATCGCTTGCTGACGGCTGGACTGTTGAGGTAATTAACCGCCATGAATCTAAATTTCCAAAGTTGATTATTGCTAAAAATGAGTTTAAAAACATCACCGCACGTATTGTATTAGACGATATAAATAGTATGCAACAGTAGTAATTGTTATAAAAGTGCATTGATTGCATTACGACATAGCCATACAAATTAAATTATCTTAATAAATAATTTTAATAAATAATCTTAATAAATAATCTTAATAAATAATCTTAATTTATTGAATTTATTAAATGACAATACTACGATGCTGACATTGTCTTCTCCTGCAAAAATTAATACTTATTTATACGTTACAGGTAAACGTGCTGACGGATACCATTTATTAGATACAGTATTTCAATTGATTAGCTTGTACGATATAGTTAAATTAGATGTGCGTAATGATGGAAAGTTAGTATTGCACACACCGATTAAACATTTGGCGGACGAGCAACATTTGGCTGTCCGTGCAGCACAATTATTGAAAACACACGCAGGTATACAATTAGGTGTAAATATATGGGTTGATAAACATATTCCTGCTGGAGCTGGATTAGGTGGTGGCAGTAGCAATGCCGCAACTACTTTAATGGGGCTAAATGTGTTGTGGCGTTGTGGATTAAGCCAGCAACAGTTACAAACAATAGGCTTGCAATTAGGGGCTGATGTACCTTTTTTTTGTAGCCAACAAGGCACGGCACACGCGCAAGGTGTTGGTGAAATCTTAACAAATTTGGCTACACCATTAATATATTGCATTATTATTTTTCCAAACGTCCATGTATCAACTCCTACTGTTTTTGAGCAATTTAATTTGACTAGTAAGAAAAAATACGCAATAATTCCAGAGTTATCTGTGCAACGTAAAATATCCCATTTTGATCAGTATTTTGAAAATGCCTTGCAAGCAGTTGCAGAAAATTTAGCACCTCCAATTAAAGAGGCGGTTACTATTTTAAAAAAAACTGATAATGTAAATAGTGTTAAAATGACGGGTACAGGAAGTGCTGTGTTTGCAACTTATTTGACAAAACAAGCTGCAGAAAGTACAGTGTATCAATTAAAAAACATTTGTAAGTCTAAACAGTGGTTTATTTGGAATGTGCAGACATTAAGTGGCTATCCTAACCAAAAAGAACTGTTTTTAGGTTAAAATATTGGTTGTTAATTGCAGTAGGGGTGTCGCCAAGTTGGTTAAGGCACCGGATTTTGATTCCGGCATTCAAAGGTTCGAATCCTTTCTCCCCTGCCATTTACTAGTCATTTCACACAATGATAAATTAAAATACAAAATAATAAATTAAAATTATTACGTTTATCCAGTATCCAAATATCCAAATATCTAAATCAAACACATACAAATAACACGTAATCAAAAAATAATTTTGAGTAAACTGTTAATTATCATGCTGTTATATAACCATTAAAGTAACTATTCACTATGGCAAATGAGTTAATAGTTTTTGCAGGCAACGCAAACCGTGCTTTAGCCAATGATGTCGTAAAGTATCTTGGGCAAGTGCTAGGAAAAGCCGACATTAGTCAATTTTCAGACGGTGAAACTACTGTCGAGATTATGGAACATGTTCGTGGCAAAGATGTGTTTATCTTACAACCTACTTGTGCACCTACCAATGATAATTTAATGGAATTGGTGCTAATGGCGGATGCTCTGAAGCGTTCATCAGCAGCCCGTATTACTGCAGCGATGCCTTATTTTGGGTACGCTAGACAAGACCGTAGACCGAGATCGTCAAGAGTTCCTATTTCGGCTAAAGTGGTTGCAAATTTGTTAGAAGCAGCGGGTGTTAATCGTGTACTCACTATGGATTTACACGCTGATCAAATTCAAGGTTTCTTTGATATTCCAGTAGATAATATTTATGCTACCAGCGTTTTATTAGGTGACCTTTTACAAAAAAAATATTCTGACCTAATGGTTATTAGTCCCGATGTAGGTGGTGTAGTACGTGCACGTGCATTTGCAAAACATTTAGAGTGTGATTTAGCAATTATTGATAAACGCCGTCCTAAAGCTAATGTCTCTGAAGTAATGAATGTCATTGGTGAGGTAGAAGGGCGTACCTGTGTTATTATGGACGATATGGTAGACACTGCGGGCACATTGGTAAAAGCAGCTCAAGTCTTAAAATCACGCGGTGCGACTAAAGTTGTTGCATATTGTACGCATGCTGTGTTATCAGGTTCAGCGGTTGCCCGTGTGAGTGCTGTAGACTCTGGCTTAGATGAGCTAGTCGTAACCGATACTATTCCTTTATCTGAAGCCGCCAAAGCCTGTAAATCTATTCGTCAAATCAGTTGTGCCGAGCTAATTGCTGAAACAATCTCGCGTATTTCACGCGAAGATTCTGTTAGCACTTTGTTTACGGATATGTAATCTACCTTAATATAAATAATATTATATTTATAATATATAGTTTTTTATACTTTATTAATATTCGCGTAATATTTACGCATACAGTTGTGTAACCTGTTACTGTTACACGTGCAACTCACTGGTCGCGGTAGTTGCTATTTTGAAAGATTGACTATGAAAATTTCTGTTACATCACGTACATTGCAAGGTACGGGTGCGAGCCGCCGTTTACGCAATGCGGGTAAAACAACGGGTATTGTATATGGTGGGGATACTGCACCTGTTATGATTGAGTTAGAACACAATGTTTTGTTTCATGCACTTCGTAAAGAAGAGTTTCACGCTTCTGTTTTAGAATTAGATATTGATGGTGTTGTCCAAGCCGTATTGCTACGTGATTACCAAATGCATCCGTTTAAGCCGTCGGTATTGCATATTGATTTTCAGCGTGTTGATATGACCAAAGAGATTAGCAAAAGTGTGCCATTGCATTTTACAGGTGCTGATGTATCGCCAGCAGTAAAACTGTCAGCATCTACCATTAGCCATGTGGCTACTAAATTAACCGTTGTCTGTTTACCTGCGAATTTACCACAATTTATTACGGTTGATTTATCAGCGATTGAAGCAGGAAAGTCATTGCATGCGGCTGAAATACCTTTACCTGAAGGTGTACGTGCTGTAATCAAAGCCAAGACTAATCCTGTTATTGTTTCTGCATCAGCGCCTGCAGTTATTGAAGCTACAAAATAATTATTTAATTATTTTTATAGACTCTCTTTCAAAATTATTAAAAATACATTAAAAATACATTAAAAATACATCATTAAGGCATTTATTAATATATTTAATACACCTAATATATTTATTAAGCCTTAATAAAATTTAAGGCTTTTTTCGTATAAATAAGTTTTGAAAGAGACTTAATATTTAAATCTAAATATTTCAATACCGACGGCATCACAATCAGGATAAACGTCGGGCTTTGCACTAGATACTCTAGCTGCGCGAACCAAAGGATTGTCTAGTAATGCAGTCATAAATTGATCGCACAAAGTTTCTTGAAGTTGAATATGTCCTTTTTCAACAATTTTTTTCAAAGTTTCACGAATAAAATCATAATCTAATACTTCATTGAGCATGTCGGCATGCGGTGTTGTATGGGTCAAGGAAACATATAACTCAACATTAATAATAATGCGTTGCGGTGCTAATTTCTCGAACTCGTGAACGCCTATATTAATGGGTAATACATAATTTTTTAAAAATATTTTTCTACAAGTCTGTTGTAGTTCAAAAAAGCTAGGGTGTACAGTCATAGTTATCAATGAAAGTTATAAATGAAAAAGGTTAAAAAAATAAACAAATAGACGAATATATAAATATATAACTAATAAGTGTAGTTAATAAGTTTGATTGACAATAAGTTTAACTGAAATAAGTTTAATTGACTAAAAACATAATATCACGCCCTAAAGGGACTAAATGTTGCCCATTATCCACTTGAATAATTGCACCATTAATCGCAGGATTAGCCACTAAATCTAGTACTGCTTTAGCGACATTGGCAGGGTCTATGGGCGTTTTAAGTAAATTAACCGATGCCGCTTGTTTGAAATTTTCATCACTTTGTGGGCCACTCACATAAATTAAACCCGGTGATACACCTAAAACACGTACATAAGGGGCTAAAGCTTGTGCCTGTAATTTGACACAATCACGTAAAGCCAGTTTACTGACTGTGTAAGAAAAATAATCTGGATTCAAATTGTCTACTTTTTGGTCTAAAATATGTACTATACAAGCTGTATTTCCTTTAACTGTTTTAATCGTTATTTGGTGTGCCGCTAATGCTTGACCCAATAACAATGGCGTTAATAAGTTAACCGTCTGATGCTGTAAAAACAATTCGGGCGTAAAATCAATACCTTCATCACGTTCAAAAATAGACGCGTTATTGATGATACAGTCTATGCGTCCTAGTGTTGCTAAAACCGTATAAAATAATTGTTTAACTTCGGCGGTATTCGCTAAATCAGCAGCAAATACAGTGCAATTACTGCCTGCTTGGTTCAATATAGCTGCCAATGTTTCTGCAGCTTGTTTAGATTGATTGTAATGACAAGCGATACGCCAGCCTGCCTGTGCAAAGCTATGACACAGTTGTGCGCCTAATCGCTTTGCCCCACCTGTGATTAACACAACTGGCTTTGTTTTATCTGAATTTACATTGTTTTCAAAAAAGTGTGTCATATACTATATTATATTTGTTTTATATATTTGTTTTATATATTATTTTATATATTGTTTTTAAAAGTGTGTTACAAATAGGTATGTATACTCAAGCTTATACGAGTAT